>CAZMBA010000016.1:0-34295 GCA_964564665.1 uncultured Candidatus Nitrosopelagicus sp.
TGCAGGAGATCTTGGAATTGGTGATAACACTCCTGTAGTTGTTTATGATGACACATTTGGTGCATTATCATCTAGAATTGTATGGGCATTACAATACATCGGTCACAATGATGTTAAGTTACTTGGTGTGACATTTTCACAGTGGAAGGATCTTGGTTTAGAGATTAGCACTGAGGTTCCAGAAATTGAGCAGTCCACCCATTCCATAAATATACGTCCAGAAATAATGGCCACTGTTGATTATCTTGAAAAAGTAAAGGATAAAGAAAATGTCGTGATAATTGATAATAGAGAGAGGCTTAACTTTTTAGAACAGCATATTCCAGGTGCCATAAACATTCCATATAGAACATTGGCCACTGATGGAAAGATCATTAGAACAAAAGAAAGCATGCGAAATTTATTAAAAAACAGAGGAATATCAGAAGATGCAGAGATAATTACCTACTGTGGAAGTGTTGGGACTCTCTCCGGCCTTGCTTACTATGCTTTAAAATCAATTGGAATACCAAATGTCAAATTATACGTCCACTCGTTTAAAGAATGGAAAAGCCTTGAAAAACCAATTGACAAACAAGAGAATGCTAGTTATTGGGATCTTTCTGGTGAATAAGTAATTTATATACAATTTTTTTGACTCTAATTTATTCAAAAATGAAAGATATTAACGACATAATGCCAAAAATCCCTAACATGAAGTGGGGTGCACTTCTGAACAAAAAACCATCGAGTAAAAAAGTGGAAGAATTAAACAATTTATTCCCACATAATGGCAAATGGCATACTGTTTTTGAGGAAAAAGATGTTGCATACATTGATGGTATGCGCGTTTTTAAAAAGAATAAAGAGTCTTGGACTTAGTTTTGCGGTACACTTGTTCTGAGTTTTTTTGTAACTTTTATTTCTAGATTTTCAAAGAATTCTAGCATCTTTCTTTTGTTATCTATAACAAAGTCTTTTCCTTTGTCATTAAGGCGAATTTTGTATAGTCTAATCTCTCTGTGTTCTTCCAAGAATTCCTCAATCATTTGTTCGCCACACTTTGTTGGGTCTATAAATGTCTCAAAACTTTCAATTGCTTTATCCACATCCTCTTGTTCAATTGATGATTTTGCAGCTTGTATTGCCATTCCAATCTCTTTTAGATTTTTTACTGGCGCAGCAAGTTTTTTTGAAGTTTTTGGACCAAGTAAGCCACGTTTCTTTTGACCAAGTTTCTTTGCAATTTCTGGTATTAGATCATATACATCAATCATTGCTCTCAAGTCCTGTCTTTTTTGGTTTTTCACAACAAGTCCTTTTAGTATCAACTCATTTAATGATTTTAAGGCATCTTCCTTACTCAAAAATGTGGTCCACACAATAGAGCCAATAGTATGATACCCCTGTCTTAAGGATTCTAAGACAACAACTTCAATTATATTTTTGAATCCTTCTTCTGCTCTTACATTGACAAAATCCTTGTCTTTAACTGCTTTTCTTGCATTTTTAACATCAATTTCAATAGAACGCTTTAGTGAATCGATTGCATCTGGAACTTGATTTAGCATTGAAAGGTAGCATGCCTTGTTATACCATGCCATGCCATATGTTGGATCAGAGTCAAGTGCCTTTTCAGCACAATCCAATGCTTTTGCATAATTTTTCTTTTCATAATTTACTAACGACTTTAGATTCCATGCTTCGGAATTTGTGACATCTATATCCAATACCCTATCATAAACTCTCATTGCTTCAGAGTAATCTTCCAGATGGAATCTTGAATATCCTAATTTTAGCATTGCGTCAACATCATTTGGATTTGTTCTAAGAATCATCTCAAAACTCCGTGATGCTTCTTCTAATTTTTCATCAGCCATGTATAAAATGCCTTTTTTGAAAAGACGATTTCTTTGATAATCCGCATCGGTTAACGATGTTTCCTCTCTAGTTTTAACTGAAGTTTCCGCTTTTTTTTCAACCTCATCTTTCTTCATATGCTTGAACTCTGATTTTTCTAGATAAATAGTATTCTCAAGGTTTATGCCTAATTACAGGTTATAGTCGGAAATCTAAATAAATACCAGATAATAACAAAATCGACTATGACTTCCTTTCTTAATTTTACTGTAACTGGAGAATCACCATATCCTCAGAAAAGTGGTATCTTTGAAGTTCTCATTTCTATTACTGACGCAAAACCTTCATCCACTGAGATTGAGGAAAAGTCATTTTCTTCGATTTGGCAGGACAATTTCTCTCTTACTGTAAAAAATGGTGAATTTGAACAGACGTTAGGTTCTGAGGAAAACCCGCTCCCAGAATCAATTACAACTTTTACAAAATTATGGATTGTTGTCACTGATCAGTTTTCTCCTTTAGGATCATTGTTTGAATTTGAGGTTCCCAAATCTATGAAGACAGAACCAAAACAAAAACCCAAAACAGATTTTCAAACTAAAACAATTAGAAGTTCTAGTAAATTAGGAACTAAAGGACTGTCAGGAGATAAGGGTCCAGCTGGCGACAAAGGTCCAGCAGGAGATAAAGGAGATAAAGGAGATAAAGGACCAACTGGAAACAAAGGCGCTACAGGGGATACAGGAGTTACTGGCGATAAAGGAGACAAGGGAGACAAAGGTACGCCAGGTCCACCAGGAGCTAAGGGTGATAAAGGCGAAAAAGGATTAACTGGAAATAAAGGAGATAAGGGTGATCAAGGTGCACGTGGGTCTGTAGGCGGAAAAGGTGAGACAGGCCAACAGGGACCAACAGGAGATAAAGGCCTAACTGGTTTACGTGGAGATAAAGGCGATAAAGGTCCAACAGGTCCACTTGGAATTCAAGGTGACAAAGGAGTTCCAGGCGCACAAGGTGAAAAAGGCGACAAAGGAATTACCGGTCCACCTGGAGACAAAGGTGCACCAGGTCCACAGGGTCCACAAGGTGAGAAAGGAAAAATTGGAATTACCGGACCTGGAGGAGATAAGGGTCCTAGAGGCCCACAAGGTCCACCCGGCGATAAAGGTATTACTGGTCCACCAGGTCCAGCTGGTGACAGAGGTCCACAAGGTCCACAAGGTGACCAAGGTCCACAGGGATTAACAGGAGATAAGGGTCCTAGAGGCCCACAAGGAATACAAGGTCCACAAGGAGAACAGGGTCCACAAGGTTCTCCAGGCCCAGCTGGTGAAGCAGGTCCTAGAGGTCCACAAGGTCCAGTAGGCTCCGCAGGTCCTAGAGGTCCACCAGGTCCACCAGGCGAAAAAGGTCCAACAGGTGGAATGTCAGATGAACAGAAACAACTTTTCAAAGATATGTTAGAGATTCTTGTAAAAAAAGGAATTATCTCAGCAGAAGAGCAGATAGAATTACAGAGTCATTTATACTAGTACAAACTCTCTGCAACTGTTCTGTATGGCTGAAGCCATCTCTCATGGTTACATTCTGTGCATTTGAATAACCATCTTCGTTTTCTTGTGACCACTTTTGGCATGACTATAACCTCATGTTTTGTCCTTACCATGCAATAATCACACTGTCTGTCTTCAAATTGTTTTAGACGATTTTCATTTTCTAGCAAGTCTGCTAATTTCTTAAAATCTTTTTTTAACTCATCGATAAGTTTCTGATTGTAAATTGTTGCAGCAGGATGAAATGTAACAAAAAATTTCTTTCCATCTTTTTCAATGATTTTACCATGATTTTTTGTAATTTCTTTTCCTCCAAGGAGTGTGCCATATGCAGTATTTCCCATGACGCAGATTATCTTTGGATTTATTATATCAATTTCTTGATTGATAAAATTACTGCAAGCCACCTCTTCATCTTTTGATGGGATTCTGTTTTTAGGGGGTCTGCATTTTACTATGTTTGTAATATAAACATCCTCTCTATTGATCCCCGTGTTTTCTAAAATAGAGTCTAATCTTTTTCCAGCTGCTCCTACAAATGGTTCTCCATGTGCATCTTCATTTCTGCCTGGGGCTTCGCCTACGAAAATTACATCTGCATCAAAATTACCTTTTCCCGGAACTGCATTAGTCCTAGTTTCACATAATTTACAATTCGTACAACTCTGCACTTTTTTTGCAATTTTTTCTAATTGATTCAATATGAACTGTTCTAGTTACTAAATTATTAATCTAATATCTAATCAAAGTTTACTGCATAAAAGAATCACATAATAGAACCATCATCAAACAAGAATTATGACTGATCTGCAAAATTTTGAATCAGAATTAGTTATAGACGAGCAAAAATCAGACGGTTTGGAATTCTTGAAGTTTTTTGATCCTACAACTATGAGTATTCATCTAAAAGAAAATCAAAAGCCACTTGGAAAAAAAGGAAAGCCTGGTAACTTTCAATTAGTAGAAATTGGAAACAAAACACTCGATAGAGACTATCTTGAGATATTAGTATCACAGATTCTTACATCAATAGACGATGAGACACTCGGTAACACAGAAATCTCAAAACCTGGAGCATTGGTAATACAATATAGGGACTACCGTATTGCAATTACAAGGCCACCATTCTCTGAACTTTTGGAAATTACAATTGTTCATCCGATTAAGCAGATGTCATTGGAAGACTATAATATTTCTGAAAAGTTAATGTCTCGTTTAGCAAAACAGGCTGAAGGAATTTTAATATCAGGCGCTCCCGGTTCTGGTAAAAGTACATTAGCATCAGGAATTGCAAATTTTTACAATCGTAATGGAAAAATTGTTAAGACATTTGAATCACCACGTGATCTTCAGGTTGATTCTGGAATAACTCAATACACGAGATTAGATGGAAGTTTTGAGAACTCTGCAGATATCTTACTTTTGGTTAGACCAGATTACACTATATTCGATGAGGTAAGAAGAAGAGAAGACTTTAGAATTTTTAGTGATCTAAGATTAACAGGTGTTGGAATGGTTGGTGTGGTCCATGCAAACACACCGTTAGATGCAATTCAAAGATTTATTGGAAAAATTGAGCTTGGAATAATTCCAAGCATACTAGATACTGTTGTGTTTGTAAAAGACGGTGAAATTACTAAAATATACGAACTAGAATTCCATGTAAAAGTGCCATCAGGAATGGTTGAGCAGGATTTAGCAAGACCTGTAATTGATATTTGTGATTTTGAAACAGGGGAATTAGAATATGAAATCTATACTTTTGGTGAAGAAAATGTCATAATGCCAGTATCCAAAAAAAACCAAAAACATGGAATAGAATTACTAGCGGAAAAAAAAATTGTTGACGTAATGAGGAGATTTGATCCAAAACCAAGAGTAGAATTTCTAAACGAATCAAGCATCAGAGTGTTTGTTTCTAAAGAATCAATTCCATCTATAATTGGAAGAAACGGTAGTACAATCAAAGATCTTGAAAATGAGCTCAGTCTACACATAGATGTCGAAGAGGCAGACTCAAACTCAGAAATTCCTAGCTATGGACTTCCATTTGATTTCTCTGAATCTAGAACTGCATTAGTACTAGATGTTGGTAGGGAGTACTCTGGAAACATGGCGGAAATTTTTGTCAATAAGGAGTTTTTATTTTCGTCCAAAATTGGCCGAAAAGGACATATTAAGATTCTAAAGCGTTCATCAGAAGGCAAACTTTTCTCAAGAGTGGTTGGTTCAAAAAATGATATTGAGGTTTTCCTTAAAAATCGTTAAAATCATTTCTAAACTTTGGGTTTGATTTTAGAAATGTAATAAATTTTCTTAGCTGCTTAATTGTTTTTGGATTTAGGTGATGTTCAATACCCTCAGCGTCTTGATTGGCAACGTCTTTCCCTATTCCTAATATCTCAAAAAATTCTAAAAGTATGCCATGTTTCTGACGAATTGTTTGTGCTAGTTGATTTCCTTTCTTAGTCAGATTTATTCCATGATATTTTTCATATTCTAGATATCCGTTTTCATCTAAACGCTTCAACATCTTTGTAACACTTGGCGCACTTACATTCATGTATCTAGAAATATCTAGTGTTGTAGAATATCCTTTCATGTCAACTAATTCAGATATGACTTCCAGATAATCCTCCATTCTTGTCGAGTCTGGCTTTTCAGATTTGTGAGCAGCTTTGATTGACTCTAACCTCTTTGATGATTTTTTGACCAACTTGTTTGCTCAGAACATTCTTTGATATAAATTGCAAATGTTTGTTATCAAATCTTGACACGAATGTGACTCATTTTGATCACTGAATTTTAACTATTTTTTTCACAATTATATAGAATGGTAGATACGTTAGATGAAAAACTAAAACGCATTAGGGCAATTGGTGAATCAGCAAGGCGACGTTCAAACCTTTATTCTGGAATATCAGGCTTGGATGATAAAAAAACCGCAGAATCTCTCGGTGCGCTCAATAGAGCATCAGCACCTGGAAAAAAGATGCAAAAACTTGGATTTGTAATGCTATGGATTCCTGAACCAACTGGAGTTACATGTGCTGTAGGGGGCCCAATGATATTGGCTGGACGATATCTAGACAAAAAATACAATGGTGCCACACTGAAAGATATTGGCGAGCATACTAAAGAGACGCTCACATCAATTAACAGTTTCAAAACTGCATAACCATCTTAGTTTTTATCATGTTTGAATCATAAAAATTCATGCCAACACGACTTCAAGTTCTTATACCAATAGGTATAGCTGCGGTAATTGTTGGAATTGCTGGAGTAGTATCAATGCCATCTGAAGTTAAGCTTGAACAAGTAGATTTCCCAGTATGGACGATAAAACTGGATGAAAAATTTCTTAATGTACAGGTTGCTGATACAGAACCAAGGCAAATGCGTGGATTAATGTTCCAAGAAACTTTACCATATGATCAAGGCATGCTGTTTGTTTTTGATGGACCTGGAGAAAGATCCATGTGGATGCTGAACATGCAATTTCATCTTGACATGATCTGGTTTGATGAGAATGGAAACGTTATCCAAATTACTAAAAATGTTCCACCATGCAAAACACCACTTGAGGTGATGGCATGCGACACTGAACGTATTTCAGCTGATAACGTAAAGTACATTCTTGAAGTCACATCTGGATTTGTTGAAAAATTTAGTATTGATAATGAATCAAAGCTTTACATTGATTTGGGTTAATTTAGATTATGAAAGTAACAAAAATCTCTGCAATTACAATATTTGCAAAAAACATGAAGGACTCTTGCATGTTTTACTCTAAAATCCCAAAGTTTGAGATATCATACGGTGGACCAGATTCAAACTTTACCACGTTTAAAATCAGCCAATCACCAGATATGTATCTCAATATACAATCAGATTCAGGGAAGCAAGAAGCGGAGAAAGCAATGAGCTCAAGTAATTGGATTAGCCACCACAGAATTATTTTTCAAACAGAAGACGTGGACACATTATACTATTATTTGAGAAATGATGACACTGTTTCCAATTTGGGTAAATTTGAGACTAAGCCTACAGACGCTGATTGGGGAGAAAGATACTTTCAAATGCGTGATCCAGATGGATATGAAATTGTGTTTGCCACTCCAATAGTCTAGGGTTTTAATCTGTCAGGGTCTCTTGGGTATAGCACCACTTCCCGAACATTATCAATTCCAACTAAAACTGTCATTAGTCTATCCAATCCCATTCCCCAGCCAGAATGTGGCGGCATTCCCCAACCAAATGTTTTGATATGTTCTTCAAAGCTTACAGGATCTAGATCTTGTTCTTTTAATCTAGTTTTTAGTTGCTCAGGATCATGTAGACGTCTACCACCAGAAGACAATTCCAAGTAACCGTACTGGAGGTCAAAAGAGCGTGAAATGGTTGGGTCATCATCTTTTTCATGAATGTAAAATGGTTTGAGTTTCATTGGCCAATCAGTCAAAAAGAAAAATCCAGAATGCTTCTCTCCCAATATTCTTAGATGTGAATCTAATAGGTCATCTCCAAATTCTAGTTTAGTATCTAATGAGTTTAATTCATCTAAGGCCTGGATATACGTAACTTTTTCAAACGGGTAATCTGGAATCTCAATCTTATTGCCAATCTCTTCTTGTTCTACTTTGCATTTTTCTGATGTGTTTTTGAATACATCTACAACAATTGATTCTAGAACATCCATAACATCAGTGTAGTCCATCATGGCAGCCTCAATATCGACACTTGTGAACTCACTAAGATGTCTTCCTGTGTGTGATTTTTCTGCCCTATAGAATGATGAAATCTCAAACACTCTCTCTAGCCCTATGGTCATTTGCTCTTTGTATAATTGTGGACTTTGTGCAAGATATGCTTTTTTTCCAAAATAATCTAAACTAAAAAGATTTGCGCCACCCTCACTAGCACTTCCGATAATCTTTGGCGTTGTAATCTCGATGAATTTTTTGTCAGTTAATGTTTCCCTGATTGATTCTAACACATGATGCCTTAGTTTGAATATAGATGCAGTTTTTTGGTTTCTCATATCAAGCGCCCGAGAATTTAGCCTGTTATCAATATCACTTTCAAGTCTGCCTATAGGGTCTATTGGAAGAGGGTATTCTGCCCTTGCAAGTATATCTATTGTAGTAGCTGCAATCTCAAAATCAAAGTCTTTTGCCTTACTTGATTGAATCTTACCAGCAATTCTGACAACGCTTTGCCGGTTTAGTCCCTCAAGCAGATTCATTGATTCACCCTTTACTATAACTTGACACATTCCAGTGACATCACGAATTGTCAAAAATGCCATTTTTCCAAGTTTACGGAGATCTACAACCCATCCACCAAAAAGCACATCTTGGCCTTCCATGGAAGCATTTAGATCTTCAATTAGGTGTGTTCTTGATATGTCCATGGTTAATGTGGATATTGTTTTACGTAAAAACTTAGTTACTCCACTTTGCAAACATAATTGATCCATGACATTCATTTCGGTCGAAAATCTAACTACTCATTATAACACATCAAAGGGAAAAGTTCATGCCTTAGATGATGTCAGTTTCTCATTAGGAAAAGGTGAGTCGATAGGAATTGCAGGAGAAAGTGCGTGCGGTAAAAGTACACTTGGACTATCATTAATCAGAATGATATCAAACGGAAAAATTGTATCTGGCAAAATAATTTTTGACGGCAAGTCATTTTTAGAAATATCAGATTCAGAGTTTGATAAAAAACACAGATGGAAGGATATCACTATGGTGTTTCAGGGTGCCATGAATTCATTAGATCCGGTTTTTACTGTAAAAGAACAATTTGTTGAAATTCTGAGCGAGCACGATTTCAAAGATAATTCTGAAAAAACAATTCGTGAGTCTTTATCATCTGTAAATCTTGAAGATAATATTCTACAAAAATACCCACATGAACTAAGTGGAGGAATGAAACAGCGTGTAATTATAGCAATGGCATTGTTACTAAAACCAAAATTTGTAATAGCTGATGAACCAACTACTGCACTAGATGTTTTGATACAGGCTCAGATCATCAATCTGTTTAAGAGATTAAAAAAAGATGGAATGACCTTAATGTTAATTTCACATGATTTGGCTGTTTTATCTGAGGTTGCAGAAAAGATTGGAATAATGTATGGTGGAAAGATGGTGGAGTTCGGTAGCTCATCTGAGATTTTTGGAGATCCAAAACATCCTTACACGATTGGTCTACTTGAATCCATACCACGTCTTCATGGAGATAAAAAACCAAAATTCATCAAAGGCACACCACCTGATTTACTAAACGCTGGAGAAGGATGTAGATTCATAGACCGCTGCCCAGAGGCAATGGAAAAGTGTAAAGAAACACCACCCAAAATTACCACAGATTCTGGATATGTTTTGTGTTGGCTCTACGAATAGCGTTTTACAACAGGCAAACAAGCATCAATTATTCGTATAACCTCGGTTCGTATAACATTCTTATCAATTGAGACCCAGATCTTTCTTGTTCCAACAGAGAATGCTAATGTTTGCACACCTGCTCTTTCCTCCCAGACAAATTCAACATCACCAAGTTGGGCATCAAATTGGTCTTCTAACTCTGTTTTGATAGCTATCTGTGCAAATTGATACTGTGTATTTTTTTGATCAAGCAATGGCTTTAGACCATCCCTTCGTTGATACGCTAATAACTGACCATTCTTACTTATTACACCAACAAATCTAATATACGGACTGATTTTTCCAATTAAATCAGCAATTTCATAATTTTCATTTTCTGTCATATGTCTGATACTAGTTTTGGGATATTTTAGTGATTAGCAGGCAAATCTTTTCATAGTGATAATTAATTTATACACTATTGGATCTTTGGGATTTCTTTCCATTCTTTTCTCCTGAGGTTGGATATATTGGTCTAACATTAGTTAGCTTTTTTGGTTCCCTGATTCCATTTGTCCCTATTCCATCTTTTATTTTATTAATCACAATGTCCATTGGGGATCAGTTTAACATCCATCTTTTAGCAATTATTGCAGCTGTTACTTCCACATTAGCGAAGCAGATAATTTTCTATGCAAGTTATGGTGGAAGAAAGATTATTTCTGATAAAACCAAAAAAAGAATGCTGCCGTTTCAAAGACTGGTTAAGCGATATGGTGCGGGTGCAGCATTTTTTGCAGCAGCTACACCGATTCCTGACGATTTGGTTTACGTGCCACTAGGACTGGCAAAATACAATCCTAGGAAATTCTTTATAGCAACGTTAACTGGAAAACTGGTTTTATGCTATGTTATTGTGATTTTGTCACATTATGTAAGCGGACCAGTTATAGATCCAATTTTTGAGAGTTTTGGCATATACTCAGTTGAGGATATGCAAGATCCTACACCAATATTAATTGGAATAATAGGATTTGGTGCGGGAATGACTGCAGTAGTACTAATTTTACTACGATTGGACTGGAGTCGTGTTTTAGGACGATTCGTTCCTTGGACGTTAGAAGACGATGATGATGAAAAGTAATCTTTAATGTTAATGCTAAAATTCCATTGTTTTTCAATGCCCTTAGAAATACCGATCCTAGATTTTTGATTGATTTTTTTTGGTTTTATTCCATCACTTATGGATAACTCTGAGTTATCTGTTAAATCCTTGTTATGATGCTTCATGGTTATTCCCAAGGCAATTGTTAATTTTCCTGGGCCATTTGAAATATTTTGAGTCTCATTAACCCCCCTATTTTTTTTCATAATCTCTATTCCATTTTGTGGATACATTCCACGAATCAAAATCGCGCCAGCATTTTGTTTTTTGCTTTTTGCCACTACATTTAGCATAAAATACATTCCATAAATAAAATAGACATATGAAACACCCACTTGACCAAACATAACTTTGTTCCGAGGAGTCATTTTTACTGCTGCATGACTAGCTGGATCATCATTCCCTCTATATGCTTCGGTCTCAGTGATTATACCAGTAAGTTTCCTACCACGAATCTTTCTTGTGAGTGTTTTACCAAGTAACTGTTTTGCCACTATTACTGTTTCGCGTTCATAGAATTTTTTTTGTAGGATCATTTTCTCTTAATGATTGTAAGAACATCTTCATCTAGTAATACATGACCTAACCCAACTCGTTGGCCACCAAACTTTACGCTTTTACCCCATACTAGTCCGAATCTAAAATCTTTTTTCATTTTTCTATGTAGTTTGTTACAAACATCCAGCACAGAGTTGCCTTTTCTGATGATTAACGGCTCTTTAAAATCAGTTTTTCCGCCTTTTGGCCGCATGTAAATTCTGATGAATTGCAATTCATCATAGATTATATCTCTTAGTTTTGCAACATTGACATCTGCATCAGCTGAGACAGGTAAAAAATCAGTTTTTATTTTTTTTGAAGCTGCCTTGAGAAATTTATCATCAACAAGATCAATCTTGTTAAGAACAGTTATTGATTTTGCATATGTCTTATTCCCAGTAATGAAATCAACAAGTTGCTCTGAATCAATATCTTCGCGTATAACAACTCGTGCACTAGTATAACCATATACATTGAGTATGTCTTTTAGAAGTTTTTCGGACATTTTTTTTAATTTTACTTGCTGTGCAACGGCGATTCCACCAGTTGTTGATTTTTCAATAACTATATCTGGTGGTTTTTGGTTGAGTCTAATTCCGATATTTCCTAATTCATTGATCAAAACATTCTCATGATAAGGTTGAAAGACATCAAGAATAAGTAAGACAATATCAGCGCTTCTAGCTACAGCTAGTATTCTTTTTCCCAGACCTTTTCCACTAGACGCACCCTTGATAATTCCTGGTAGGTCAAGCATCTGAATTCTTGCTCCTCTGTGCTCTAAAACACCGGGAACGACTGTTAAAGTTGTAAACTGAAATGCACCAACAGTGGATTTTGAACCTGTAAGCTTGTTGAGCAGTGTTGATTTTCCAACACTTGGCAGACCTATGAAAACAACTGTTGCATCACCTGTCCTTTTTACATCAAACCCATCTGATTTTTTCGCACTTTTTTTTACAGCAATTGACTCTTGCTCTCGCTTTAGTTTAGCAATTTTTGCTTTGAGTAATCCTATGTGATGCTCTGTGGCCTTGTTTAGCTGCGTTCTATGAATTTCATCTTGTATCGCCTTGATCTTCTCTGGAATTCCCATTGTTCCACCTTATTTCTCACTCATTTAATACGCTTCATATATTATTACCAATATGTCAAAACAGATCATTGAGCAAAAAAGTTTTGGCTGTTGACATTGATGGGACTATAACTCTGAATGGATGGGGCAGCATACATCTAGGCGCATTAAAAAAACTGCGTCAATTAAAAGATGATGGTCATAAAATAATCTTAGTTACAGGTAGATCATCAGTTGAAGGATATCTTCTATCAATTTTTGGAGGTTTGACACATATGGCAGTAGGTGAGAATGGTGGCTGCATCACACACGGTGATATCATGCGGCATAAAATCATTGGAAATAAGGGGGAATGTGTCCATGCACTAGCATTTTTACAAAATAGGGTTGATGGAGAAATAAAGGAGAAGTCAGTTTTTCCTAGAATGACTGAAGTTGTATTAGAAAGAACATTTGACATCAATAAGGCACAGAAGGTTTTAGATGATGAAGGACTTAACGTTGGTTTGTTTGATAGTGGTTATGCATTTCATATTAATTCGAGAGGAATTGATAAAGGAACAGGACTCTTAGAGGCGTTAAAAATGCTACAATGTGATGTGAAAGATGCAATTGCAATTGGAGATAGCGAAACAGACATTCCAATGTTCAAACTGATCCCAAATAATATAGCAGTGCATAATTCAATCGATGATCTGAAGAAAATTGCTAGAATTGTTACAACAAAAGAGTCAGGAGAAGGTGTGCTAGAAGGCTTAGATATGATTTCATCTGACCTATAGATATAAGATGGCGTTTCTTGATCTGCTGACCAAAGTCAGGCATAATATTAATGAGATTGTAAAAAATCAGGGATATGAAAATGTAAATTTTTCAGTAGATGCATCAAAACCAGGTTTTGGTGACATTACATGTAATGTAGCATTCCTGCTGTCAAAGCAGTTAAAGCAGCACCCACATGATATTTCTAAAATAATTTCTTCATTATACCCAATTGAACCAAACTCTGAAATCAAAAATGTCACAGCGCATCCTACAGGCAATATTAATTTTGAAATAAATTACGAGTTTTTCAACAACCATGTTATCTCTGCATCGATACAAGATAACTATGGGCAGTTAGATATTGGTAATAAGAAGAAAATAGTTGTAGAGCATACATCTGTTAACCCAAACAAGGCACTGCATATAGGCCATATCCGTAATGTAGTGCTCGGTGATACAGTTGCTAGAATTCTAAGAAAAGTGAATTTTGATGTTAAAGTCCTGAACTATATTGATGACTCTGGACTACAGGTGGCAGACATCATTGTCGGATTTAGATTTGCTGGCCTTTCAGATAATCCACCAGACGGCAAAAAATTTGATCATTACTGCGGCGATGACATTTATGTAAAGACAACTGAGGCGTACAAGTCTGACAAGTCACTAGAAGAAAAACGTCATCAAGTACTAGAGGAGATAGAGGATGAAAATAGTGAGATTTCAAAATATGCCAAAAATATAACTAGGAAAGTTCTAGATGAGCAACTAAAAACGGTCTGGGAGTTAGACGCTTTTTATGACTGCCTTAATTTCGAGTCACAGATCATTCATTCAAAACTTTGGGAGATCATATTCGAAAAGCTGAAAGCTGATAATTTAGTCAGACTTGAATCATCTGGTGATAATACAGGTTGTTGGGTAATCTCAGCAGACGGTGAGGATGATAAAATTCTAGTACGCAGTAATGGCGTTGCAACATATATCGCAAAAGATATTCCTTATGCAGCTTGGAAACTTGGACTGGTCGATGATCCATTCAGCTACAAGATCCATGCATTACAAAGTAATGACCAAACACTTTATGAAACAACTTTGGATGAACCTTCCCAACATGATGATAAAACAGATTTCTTTGGAGATAGTGTAATTACTGTAATCGACAATAGGCAGAAACGTCTACAAAAAATTGTTACTGATTTAATGTCAAAATTCAAACATAAAGATGCATATGTACATCTTGGGTATGAGTCTGTTACACTTAGTTCTGATGCTGTAATGACACTTGGCTCAGATACAGATGGTAAATCTGCTCAAATGTCTGGCCGAAAAGGCCTTTACATAAATGCAGACTTGGTAATTGAAAATCTAAAAGCAAAAGTTTTCCAAGAATCCAAAAAACGAAATGATGATTTGGACGAATCACACCTAACACAAATTGCAAGGGATGTTGCAATTGGAACCATCAGGTATGAGATGATAAAACCTGATCTTGATAAGATCATTACCTTTGATCTGAACAACTCGTTAAAGTTAGAGGGTGATACATGTAGTTACATACAATATTCTTATGCAAGAGCATCAAGGATCCTAGAGAAATCTAACATTGACCCAAATTTTGATGTAAATTTTGCAAATTTACATGACCCTTATGAGACTGAATTAGTAAAAATGATCTCCATGTATGGCATCCATGTTAATGACGCAGCAAACAATCTTTCACCAAAAATCATTGCAAAGTATTGTTATTTACTTTCAACTACATTTTCATCATTTTATGAAAATGTAAAAGTAAACACGGCAGAAACACCAGAATTAAAAAATTCTAGAGTATGTCTTGTTCATGCCTATCGAAGTACGCTCAAAAACGCATTTTCATTGTTGGGAATAAATACGCCAGAACGAATGTAGTTATCTAAGAATTCCAGTTTGAAATATTTTGCAATTACACGTTGAAACCAGACACTGGTTCTTTTTATCAATATGTTCATCAATTAAATGGCCACATTTACTATTTTGGCAGATTTTTCTATTAGCCTCTCGTGTAATTACTCTCTGCGCAATTTTGTTTGCGTCCTCTTTACTGTAACCTTTTTTATCAATATAATAATGAACTATCTGGCTCCATAGTTTGTCAGTTTCTATCATCGTGTTTCACTTTTGATGATGCGTGAAATCTTTTCAGTTCAAATGCATGTTGTACTGAGTATTTTTTTATTTTAGCATCATTTTTTATATTTTCAGCCTCATCAAGTCTTATTCCTTGTGCAGCCAGAAACGCATCATCATTTTTCCCAAGAGCCTCGAATGCTTTGGATTTTTCTATTGGTACATTTGAGAATTTTGGTGTTATCTCCTGAATCATATCATAATATGTGATTGCATCATTATACATTTGTAGATGATTATATGTAATCGCTAGATTCATTAATGCATCCAGATTATTTTTATCAGTAGTTAACACCTTCTTGTATGCAGAAATTGCATCCTTATGTTTTTCAGTCTTGTTGAATGCAATACCCTTTGCAATAAGCACGTCAATATTATCACAATTATTTTTCAATATTTTATTACAGCATATCAAAACCTGATCATACATTTCTAATTTTTCAGATGCGAATATTTTATTTTTTAATGCAAATTCATCATTACTATCCATTCCTAATACTTTTTCAGAGCATAGTATTGCATCTTGGTATGCACCAACCATATTATATGCAGTTGCAATATTCTGTAGAGCAAGTTTATCATCAGTATTTTTCTCTAGTAATTTCTGACAATAAGTTATAATTTCATCAAACTTCTTTCCGTCAAAAAGCTTTTTAATTTTTAAATAGTGATCATTTTCTATAAGATCTGTCATTTGATTTCTTCCCTCCAGATAGTCGGCAGTTTTTCAATTCTTTCAATTATTTGCAGTGCTGTAACGTTATCCCTCTCTTGTATTGCAATTGAGAAATCAAATCCTAGTTTGATTGCTTCTGGTGTGAGATCTTTCACATTTTTAAGAAAGCGACCCTCAATTTTCATTCTTTCCCCTAATGCACAGCTTAACCAATTATCCGAAAGATTTTGATGTTTTTCATCCAAATTTTCATATATCTTACTCCTCCAGTCAACAAGTTCAAATTTTTTAATGATTGATTCTGTTTTTTGTGAGTAGTATAGACGCATGGCACAGATTATCAGGCATCAAATAAAAATTTTTGAGATACAAATTACCTCTATTAATGTTGATTACACACTGTGATGTTTCTAAACCCCAAGATTCATAAGCTAAAGAAAACGAATAGCTAAAAATTAGGAATATAATATGGCAAACTTTGGAACATTAGAATTTGTTTTGGATCGATATTCTGGTACTTGGTGCTGGAAGATCTCTGGCACTCGTGCTGTTAACATGGTTTCAAAGTTGATACCACGTGGCTGGTATGGCGATAAACCTAATGAGGTGATAGTTTCTGACACTGACGAAAATACCAAAAAATTGAAGATGATCAATGACAGATATCCATTTGAGGTTCTCTCAAAATCAGTATGGAAGAGAAAAATTATACCATTAACGATTAAAAAAAAGAGAGTACCCAAAATTGAGAAATTATCTCAAGAATTGCCGAGTAAGCAGTTCCGTGGTAAATTGCTTGATTTTCAGAGAGAAGGGCTTGACTTTCTACTGAAATCATCAGGAAACGCTCTTTTAGCGGATGAAATGGGGCTTGGTAAAACTGTTCAAACTTTGGCGTATCTATCAAAAGAAAAAAATGCGTTCCCAGCCTTAATTATTGCTCCATTAGTAACTCTAACTAATTGGCAAAAGGAGATTGAGAGATTTCTAAAAAAGAAAGGCAAGAATGGAAAAATTGTAGAGAAGAAATCACCAAGTTGTTTTATGATAAGGCAAGGAAGGCAGAGTGATATTGCTGAATATGATTTCTATATCATCAATTATGAATTACTTCACAAAAGATTACCTGATCTACTAAAACTAAACATACGTTCAGTCATTTGTGATGAAGTCCAACACCTGCGTTCAAAAACTACACAAAAATACTCTGCAGTTAAAAAACTTGCAGCGAAAGACGGTGTAAAGTATAGGGTTGGTTTATCTGGCACACCAATTTACAATCGTGGTTCAGAAATTTGGCCCATCGTAGATATCTTAAAACCTGGGTTACTTGGAAGTTTCAAGGAATTTTGTGAATACTTTTGTTATGTAAATGAAAAAGGAAAGGCAATTGTATTAGAAAATAAAAGAGATAGTTTACGTAACCAATTAACTAAACATGTTATGCTACGAAGAAAAAAATCAGATGTTCTAAAAGAACTGAAAGATAAAGTAAGATGTCCTGAGGTAGTTGCTTCCGATGAAAAATTCTATAAAGCTGAGCTTGATAAAATTTGGTCAAAACTTGAGGAAGAGCAGAAATATGCACAGACTGCATTTGACAAGTCAGCTTCATACCATCGTGCAATTGAAAGCGAGCGCCAAGCAGCTGGCATTGCAAAACTACCGCATGTGATTAACTTTGTAAATGATATAATGGAAATTGAAGAAAGCGTTGTCGTTTTCTGTCACCATCGCGCAATTCACGACTTACTTCATCAGAGTCTTTCAAAATATAATCCATCATCAATAATTGGTGGTCAAACTGATAAGCTAAGAGAAAACGAAATTACAAGATTCCAAAAGGGGAATACAAAATTAATGATTGCAGGATTACGTGCAGGAAATGTTGGAATTAATCTTAATAATGCAAGTTATGTTATTTTTGCTGAACTTGATTGGAGTCCAGCAATTCACAGACAGGCAGAAGACAGACTTCACAGAATAGGCCAAAAAAACACCGTGTTTGCATATTATCTTGTTGGAAATGGCACGCTTGATGAACATGTGGCAGATATTTTAGTTGATAAGAGTTATGAGATAGATACAATTCTTGATGCCAAAACTGAATCATTTGAAAATAAAGAAAGAGCGAAACTAATTCTTGCTCAAATTCATGATAAAATTAAAACAAAATGAGGTGACAATATGGATTTTTTACTAGAAGAAGAGATGATCGACATACTAACATTTTGTCTACAAAATCCAGATTCATCTGATGTTGAACCAAAAAAGCAACGTCTGAAAGAAATTGGAAGAGAATTATTTGATGATGGTGGAGTTGATGCGATGGAGAATTTCTTTTTTGTAGTTGAAAACAGAATAGTAGGTGAGATTGAAAAAAATCCTAAACCATTCAGAAATTTATGGAATGGTATAACCGACGATTGGAACTATTAGTAGAAAAATTACTTGAAAAAAGATATCTGATGTTCTGACTAGGCTTTACCTATTCTGAACATCGATGTACTGCAAGTTGGACAAGTACCTTTCACTGCAGGTTTTCCATTTTTCATGGTAATTGCTGAAGTTCCTTGCATTTCTCGTTTGTCTCTGCATTTGACGCAGTAACCAATTGTCATGATTTTCTTGCAGTTTGCTAATATTAGCAAAAAACAGTGAAAATTTTTTAACAATTTACAATTTTTTTAACCATTTGAAAACATGATCAAAAAATTACGAATGATTTTGGTTAGATTACATTATATTTTCAGTTTTACATGTAGATACATGCAAAATCAGTTTCTGGTTATTTTTCTTATATTGATATTTTCGACGTCAACAATTGGGCAATCTCTTGCGGAAAATTATGATATTAATTTGGACACTACTTTTTATGAAAAATCTGACATAATCTCAATTTGGGGTAATGCAGAACCTAATTCACAGAGTACAGTGTTTGTATCAATCAAGGACGATGGTGGAAACATTGTATGGACAGAGCGACTTTCACTTGATGAAGATGGTCAATTCTCAACACTTGTAATTGCAGGCATTTCTGGTTGGGCATCTAGTGGAAATTATCAGGTAATACTAGAGTCAGGGCAAGTTATCAAAACAAAATCATTTTTTTATGATGCAGGGCCACAAGTTAACCCACCATCAGTTGTAGATGAATATTACATAAGCCAGGATGATCTCATTTTGATGTTTACAATTGCAATTATAATTGTGGCAGGAATTTTTGTGTATTTGGCACGAAACATTCTTCTGAGGAAAAAAACAAAATATGACGAAACCGATCTTGATTCTCAGAAAGATCGTGATTATGAAAAATATCATTCTGATTGGACTGACGAAGATATTTTTGGCTCACGCAAATCAACAATTAATGCAAAAGAATTTCGTGAAATGTATAATGACAAATCTCTTCCTGATTACTATTCAATTCTAAATATATCTGATAATGCATCATCCTTAGAGATTAAAAACCAATATAGAAAATTAGCAAAACAATTTCATCCTGATAGAAATAAAGATTCGTCGGAGAAAAAAATGGCAGAAATTAATAGCGCATATGAAGTATTATCTGATAAAAAACTAAAAGAAGAGTATGATAAATTCTATAAATTAATCTGATTTAATTTTAAAGTCTTTTATTGATAAATATAGTACGACCTTTGAAGAGTTTTGCATAGTGTTTGTTAAATTTGTAACAAGGAAAATCTTTTTTCCATCACCAATTTCTGCTTCTAGATATATATCAAGAAATGATTTGTTTGGCCCTAACATTGCTTTTGTAAGGTGATCTGTTATATCAGTGTCAAAAAAAACAGCTTCTATTTTTCTCTCTTTTAGATCGGCTACATAAACACCGCCTCTTGTTGTTGGTTCTGTAACAGGATTTTCAGCTTGAAAAATCCTTGTTTTATTAATAGGAAAGACTTTGTCAGAAATAAGTAAATTAAATCTCGCACTATTTTTTTCCACGATTAATCCTAAATCATTTTCATTCATGATTATTGCTATAATTGGTCAAAAAATATATGTTATACAGTTCTGATATGTGTATGGCAGAATCAATCTCAAAAGATCAATTAAAAGAAACTCTAAACGAATATGTGATAATTGATGTCAGAGAACCAGATGAAATTGAGAATGGTATAATTGAAAATTCGCGAAATATGCCACTGGGATTAGCTATTCGAAATGCAAAAAAGGGTAATATTGAAGAATTAAGAGACAGGAAAATCTGTGTTTACTGCGCGTCTGGATATCGTGGGAATATAGCTGCAGATGAATTAGCAAAAGCAGGTTTTTCCGCAGTAAACCTGAAAGGCGGTTATATGGCATGGACTGGATAATAAACTGAATAACTGAAAAATTTTTAGAAAGAAAATAAATAAAAAATCAGATCCAATCAATCAGATTGCTTATATACACCGTTTCGCTACCTGTACTAGTGAATCTCAAACACAAAAGCACATTACCAATATTGGCAAGTATGATGCTAGTAGCATCATTAGTATATGCTCCAGCAGCATTTGCAGCTGAAGGATTGTCAATAGAAGCAGATGCTGTTGAAGGTTCAACAACAATCACCATCACAGGAACCGCTAGTTCTTCTGGTGCCATAACACTAATGGTTATTGCGCCAAATGGGAATGTAGTTGCTGTTGATCAGCTTAGCGCTGGCTCTGATGGTTCATTCTCTTCGACAATACAGGTTGGCGGTCCATTATGGAGCCAAGATGGTGTTTATACAATAAACGCTCAGCAAGGCTCTGCGGCAATCAATAAAGATTCTGTTGAGGTAGAAATTGCTGAAGGTGCGGTAGTACCGGAATTTGGTACAATAGCATCACTAGTTCTAGTTGTTGCAATTACTTCAATTGTAATACTATCTGCAAAAGGCAGACTTAGTTTCACACCTAGAATCTAACCTGTCACCGCTTTTTCTTTCATTTTTACTAACGTTAGTTAAGCTTCATAATACCCACCTTAGTAAAAATATTAAATTTGGATATAGAAAAATTTCAAAATGATGTTTATGCAATTAGCGAACTTCTTTCAGCTCAACTGGATGAAGAGAATGTGCCAAAACTCAATTTTGTTCGTCAAAGGCTAATTGACATGTATAAGGAAAATTTGGTAAAAATAAACCACTCAGTTCTAGAAATAATATGTGCGTCAGAACTAATTGCACACGGTTATTCAGTTGACGTCGAAAAATCTGTCTCAAATTTACTTACATGTGATATTTTTGCAGCCAAAGGTGAAAATACAGCCATAATAGAAATTGAGACTGGATTTACTCCTCCCGAGCATGCACTAGACACGGTTGATTACTATGCAGCAAGAATTCTGAGCAAAATTGCCAGATATAGTCAGCATTGTGTAAAGTTCTCACTTGCTACACCAGTTGTTAATGTCTTACCAATTTCAAAATTATTTCTTCTACCACCAAATGCAAGAAAAAATGAAGATGTGACGAGATTGAAAAATCTTTGTGACAGATTCTACAAAAACCCCAAGATCAAATTTGAAGATATCCTAAATGCGCGTATTCATTCAATATATCTCATAAATACAGATAAGGGATTTGCAAAAGAATTAGATCCAGAAGCATATCTTGAGATGACAAAAGAAATAATATCTAACAGTGAAATTGATCTTTAAATTTTTCAGAAAGATGATCATTTTCTCATAAGGTTTAATACATGTTCATCTAGGACTATCGCCATATGACTAAATACAAGTCCACTGAACAAGTAATGAAAATCATAAGCGATAAAAATAAGATCCGAAATTTTGGTGTAATCGCTCACGTAGATCATGGTAAGACCACAATGAGTGATAGTCTTTTGGCACATTCCGGAATCATTTCGCCATCTACAGCTGGTACTGCACTTGCTATGGATTCAATGAAGGCAGAACAGGAAAGAGGAATTACTATCGTTCAAGCAAATGTCACATTACATTATCAGGAAGGAGAAAATGATTACGTCATTAATATGATTGATACACCAGGACATGTTGATTTCTCTGGACGTGTAATTCGAAGTCTTAGAGCAATCGACGGTTCAGTTGTTGTATGTGATGCGGTTGAGGGAATCATGACCCAAACTGAGACTGTTACTAGAATGTCTCTTGAGGAAAGAGTGAGACCTGTTCTGTATATTAACAAAATTGACCGGTTAATCAAGGAACTAAGATTAACACCTGAAAAGATGCAAGAAACACTTGCAAATGTTGTATCTAACTTTAACGAATTAATAGATACGTACGCTGAAGACGAGTATAAAGAAAAATGGAAAGTCTCTATCCAGGACGGTAGCGTCACTTTTGGCTCTGCAAAAGATCGATGGGCAATTAACGTTGATATTATGCAGAAAAAAGGCGTCACCTTCAAAGATGTAATTGATGCATATTCTGATTCTGGTAAAGTTGAAGACTTGGTCGAGAAGGCACCACTTGCTGACGCTGTTTTAGGAATGGTTGTAAAACATCACCCACCACCACATGTAGCGCAAAAATACAGAGTACCAAAAATCTGGAAGGGTGATTTAGATTCTGATATTGGAAAATCTATTCTCAACTGTGATGATAATGGCCCAACCGTAATGATGATTGTTAATATGACAATTGATCCTGCTGCAGGACCTGTTGCAATAGGCAGATTATTTTCAGGTACGATAAAAGATGGCCAAACAATTAACATTATTGATTCAAAACGTGAAGGAAGAGTTCAGTCAGTTAACTTTTTCATGTCAAATGTAAGAGAGCAAGTTGGTGAGCTATCAGCTGGCAACATCCCTGCATTATTAGGATTAACTGAGGCTCGTGCAGGACAAACAATCTCTAGCATAAAAGACACTGCAGTGTTTGAAGCATCAAAGTATGTTTCTGAACCAGTTGTTCAAATGGCAATAGAGCCAAAACATCCAAAAGATCTTCCAAAACTTGTTGAAGTGTTAAGGAAACTTACAATTGAGGATCCAAACCTCGTGATAAAAATTGACGAAGAAAGCGGTGAGACAATTATGGCAGGAATGGGCGTATTACATCTTGATGTTGCGGTGAATCTTATCAGGGATGCAAAAGTTGAGATAGTTACCTCCGAACCATTAATAAATTACAGAGAGACTATTACTGGCTCATGTGAAGCAGTAATGGCAAAATCTCCAAACCGTCACAATAAGATATTCATGCGGGTAGAACCATTAGAGCCTGAAATTGCTGAGATGTGTAGAAATGGCACATTAAGTGATATGAAGGATAAGAAAGAAGTAGCACAACTTTTGCGTGATCAGGGATGGGAACCAGATGTTGCAAAAAAGGTAATGAAATTCGACTCCCGTGGAAATGTAATGATTAACGGTACAAGAGGTGTGCAGTTTGTTGATGAATCAACTGACTCACTCCTATCCGGTTTTGAAGAAGTCATGAGTGAAGGTGGACTTACAAAAGAGCAGGTTAGAGATTGTAAATTCACATTCACACACTTTGTTCCTCACGAGGATACAGCCCATAGGGGCTTATCACAACTTGGCCCTGCATCAAGAAGAGCTTGTTTGGCAGCATTTTTATCAGCAGGTCCTATGATTCTTGAACCAATGCTTGCAATTGAAGTTCGCGTTCCAACTGATCTAATTGGTAACGTATCAAGTGTTTTACAGGGAAAACGAGGAAAAGTATTAGATATGCAACAAAAAGGTGCAACTAGTATTGTAATTGGTGAGGTCCCCGCAGTAGAAACATTCGATATTTCTGAAAAGATGAGAGGCCAAACTGCTGGCAAAGCAATGTGGAATACCCATTTCAAAGCATGGACACAAGTTCCTAAATCTATTGCATCTACACTAACTCAGGAAATAAGAAAGCGAAAAGGTCTACCACCAGATCCCCCAGAGGCATCTGAGTTTATTGATAGAGACTAGTCTTATGGTAAAAACACAAACATTTGACGCAGGTACTTTTTGGAAAAACGCATATGCACACCAACGTGGAAAATTACTCAAAAAAATAAATGTGTCAGAGGAACAGATCAAGGAACTTGTCAATAAGCCATACATCGAATTATCATCGGCATTACGATTTGAAATTGAGACTAGTGATGTCCAAAAATCAGATCTAATCTAGCATTTTGAAAGTATTTTTTTATTCCGTGTTTCTTAATGTCACTAAAATAAATGACATTTCTTTGAGGAATTCATATTCACCTTTAGACCATGAAGAATACTTTGTTGCATTATCCCAGAACTCGTTTTTACCGTTTGAACTCATTTCAATTATTTCGGGCATGAAATTGATTCAAGAATTTGGTATAATATCCAAGTTGCCTTGATTGCTTAACAAAAATACTCAAAAAAATTGATCCATTCAAGAACAAAATGAAAAATTTGTAAACTAAGAGTCAATATAATACGAATACCATAACTTTTACCATAATTTAGGTATAAAATATCATGAAAGCTCGCTATGCTGGAAAGTGCAGTAGTTGTGGAGATGACATCAAAATAGGCAAGGAAATATCAAAAAACTCAGATGATATTTGGGTTCACAAACATTGTATTGATGAAACAATGGATCTACCTTAAATCATATATTCATAGCATCTAAAATTCCATCATGCCAATTAATTTCTTTGAGATGCTTTTATGGACTTTTCGAAGAAATGAAAATGATGTTGTAAATCTATATGATTCATTGTCACCGATCATGCAGTTATCTACTGGTAGTGATATGCTAAACTTTGGTTTTTGGGATAAATCTACATCCACACCTATAGAGGCTCAAAATAATCTGTGTGATTTTGCTGGTAAATTTGCTAGCCTATCGGAAGCAAAATCATTGATTGATGTTGGTAGTGGGGTTCTAGGACCGGCAAAGAAATGGCATGTTGATTATCCCAATTTAGAAATATTTGCAGTTAACATCAATTATAATCAATTAAGAGCATCTGACTCGGAAACTATTGAAAAACTAAACTCCACATCAAGATTTATGCCATTTAGCAGCAAATCAGTTGAGCGAATAATTGCACTGGAATCTGCACAGCACTTTAAACCACTAGATGATTTTCTCCTCGAATCAAAAAGAATTCTAAAAGATGATGGCATCCTACTTTTGGCAATACCAATTGTGAAGAAAAGTATGTCAGCAATTAATGATTTAGGAATTCTTTCCTTTACCTGGTCCTCAGAACATTACACCATGGAGATTCTTACTTCAAAAATTCAAGCTTCAGGATTCTCAATAGTTGAGTCACAAAAAATAGGATCAGATGTGTATGTTCCTTTAGCAAATTATTACTTTGATCACAGAAAAGAGTTACAAGAAAAGATCAAAACAAAATATTCTTCAGCAACTGAAAAAATTCTCTATAGATCATTAAAAAAAATGCTAGATTCTTCAGAAAGGGGCTTGATCGATTATGTGTTCCTCAAATGTAAATAAATTAGCACTAGAATAAAATATTGTCACTAGTTTATATTCAACTTCAGTGCACTATCTGCATGGGAGCATCATGCAAAGGGGTATGTGTACTAAGCAAAGTTACCAAAATACCAAATTCGCAAAAATACCAATTTGGGCTAAAGCGCTGTAGCTGGTGCGAAGTTTGGCTTGATACCAGTGAAATCAGGTGTAAATGCTGCAAAATGATTCTAAGAACTAAATCACGAAACAAGAAAAAACAATCATCCAAGACTAGAATTTCAAACCTGGGAGAGAATGTTGCACTCGTGGCATGAAATATTAGCCTAATGAATGTCCTGATTTGAATGGAATCTACAACTAACCACCAAGCAGTAATCATTGGAGCTGGTGTTGGTGGCCTTTCAATTTCGACGTTACTTGTCAATGACGGATATAAAATTCAAATTTTTGAAAAATCGAGTAAATTAGGTGGCAGAACTGCATCAACAGAATTTAAGAATCACATATTAGATAACGGATTTCATATAATGCCTTTTTACAAAAAATCAGCCATATATGATATATTCAAATCAGCTAACATTATCTCGAGATTAAAACTAGCGATAGTTGACGACATAGCATTCTATAACGGGAATTTTCATCGATATCCAAAAGGAATAGGGGATATTTTGAAAATGTCACTCATACCACTAAAAAGTAGATTTTCATTACTCAAAATTTTATTACCTATGGCTTTTACCAACATGGAAAAAACAGAAGAGTTGGACCTAACACCGTTAACTGAAGTTACAAAAAAGCTTGACAGTCATTCCAAAAACTTCTTTGATGCAGTTTGCATGTTAGCATTTGCTGACACTACTGATCACATATCATTGGGAGAATTTGCTAGAACCATAATACGTGCTAATCCTTTCAAAGGTGGAACAAGTGAATTTGCATATCCAGATATGGGTGGCTATGATCGAATTTCACAAGTAATGGGTGAGTTCATAGAAGAGAGCGGTTCTACAGTTAATGTCAATACATCAATCAAAAAGGTACTGGTGAAGGATTCAGCAGTTACCGGCGTATTACTTTCTGATGATAAAGTAATAGAATCAAACTGTGTAATAATATCATATCCTGCATATCATGCAATTAATCAGTTATTTGATCAAGGAGTATTCGATGAAAAGTTTATTCAACATATAAACAGACTAAATAAAACCACATCTGTCGTAGAGGTTCATTTTGCACTATCAAAGCAAATTGATACTAGACAAGTAGTTTTTCCAGTTGGTGATAATTATACATCAAAGGGTATTTTCTTCATATCTAACATAACCCCATCGGTTTCGCCCAAAGGTGAGCATCTCATAATTGTTGGGACGCCTGTAAAGCCTGATGAAACAGATAATCGAGAAAGAATCAATGAGATTGTCTTGAACATGAAAAAAGAGCTATCAATGATTTATCCTGATTTTAATGACTCACTTTTGTGGGAAAGACCTATGGCTTGGAAGCTAGTAGAATCCGTTGTAAAAGAACCAGGGTTAGTCTGGAAAAATAAAATGCCACACTCTGTACCACATGTAAGAGGATTATTTTTTGTTGGTGATTCTACTATAAGCTATGGAATTGGTACTGATTCAGCAGCACACAGTGCAATATTGGCACATCCAGAAATTGTGAAATTTATAAAAAATCATAGTTAAACTTTTGATTTTGCATAACTAACAAATTCATTCATTACGGTATCCATACTTTGCTTGATCTTTCCTTTGGCAAATGCACCCATAATTTTTAGTCCACCATGTAAAACAAAATCTACATTTATTGTGATTTTAGTTCTTTCACCTTCAATCTCATATTTTTCATCAAAAATACTGCCACGTGCTTGTCCATCAAGCATTTTTACAATATGTCTATCTGGTTTTTTTACTCTGTGTTCTGTTAATACGTTTACGGTTCTACCTAAAAACTGAATTGTTTCTTGAATTATGGTAACGTCACCATTTTTTTCAATTATATTTAGATGTTTGAAATAGTCAGGTAAAATTTTTGTAAAGTTTTCATAGTCAGTACTTATTTGAAAAATTAGATCCCTTTCTACATCAACGATTTTTTCAAATTCAAATTTTGGCAATACTATCGACCTTGTAATTTCTCAATTAAACTAAACTTCATATGATAGATGTTAGCACTAGTGGAATAGCTAGGCACTATCCATATATATGATAAATCGGATTTTTTTATTATTGAAATTACTACTAGGAGGAATTGTATCTGTTCTATTATTGACTACGATGGCAACTAGTATTGAGGCTGCAAGCGTTCCAGAGTGGGTAAAAAACAACGCAGGTTGGTGGGCAGAAGGCGCAATAGGCGATTCTGATTTTATAGCAGGTATTCAATACTTGATTGAAGAAGGAATAATCACGGTACCATCAACAACTAGAAGCGCTTCAACATCAGATAGTATACCAGATTGGATAAAAAACAACGCAGGCTGGTGGGCAGATGGAACCATCTCGGAAAATGATTTTCTTAACGGAATACAATATTTGATAAAGATGGGCATTATGCAAGTAAGTGCGACTGCAGTAGGCGATGACATGTCAGCACCATCTCAATATCAATCCTCTAACGACACAAAAGATCAACAGCAATCATCTGGAGGTGACTTGGAAAAAATGCTTGCATCTTGTGAAGGTGCAGAAAATGCCAGAGAAGTCCGTGATTGTCAAAAAGCAGTTAAAGAGAAATACATTTTAGATCAATACAAAGCTAATTCTGATGTCTATCAATTAGGCCCAGTCACATATTACTATGCATCAGATTGGCAAGAGGAAACTCGAAAAGGAGTAAAGCAGTTCAATAATGTCGCATACACAGCAACTGGTCAAGCATTATTAAATGTCAAAGTTCTAGCTGAAAACACAGGATCATCAGATAATGTTTCAATGATGTGTACTAGTCCAGCCATTTGTAATTACTCAGTATGGGATGGTGGGCATAAATGGGTAAACTCTGGTTCTGATTTTACATCAGGTAGTATTGTATTAAAACCAGATCAAAATAGATTCTTAAATATTCTGTGGGGTCCAGCAATAGGTTATGGAAGTTATGAAGACTTTCTTTATGACTCTGGAAAGGACTATTACTTGAGAATTTCGGAGCCATTTGGAAAGCTGGACATACCATTGAAATTAGTTGTCGTACCCTGATCCTATTTTTTAACTATGACTGATATAATTTGGGGAAATGTTACAAAAATTATTTCGAGAAATACATTTGAGCTTAGTGTAACACATCAAAAAGAAGAGAATCAGGAAACATATTCAGGAATTGAAATTATAGAATTTACTGAGACTGATATCATGAGTATACCTGCAGATGAGAGTTCTAGAGATATCACACATCTTGAGCAGAGCCTAAAAGACAAGTTCATCAGATGCGATATTTCAAGTAGAAATAATCAAAACCAACTGATCTGTAAGGTTTCGCATTCAGGTGCAGGTGGCTATTAATTGATTGCAAACTATGTAACAAGTTTAATCAATAGAGACTCACTTGTTCAAAAATTATACACTGATCTTCGTCAAGGTAAAATTCCTGCAATAGTCATTCCAAATTTTCTTGACTCTGCAAAATGTCAAAAAATAGCAAATCGAGTTCTTAATAGTGAAACATCCCCAGGATGTGGACTCACAGAAAAAATTGGCGAATCAATTAATTCCTATGTTTCAAATAAACTTGAATATTTTAAAAATGCAAAAGTGTCAAATAGACATCTTAATCAAATTTTTTTAAATAACGATCCACGAGAAACTATGTTAAAAGAGATTTCAAAATTAACGAAGAAAAAAATTCAATTTGCAAAAGAAAGCTCGGTATCATATTCACAAGGAATTATCAGATGCCACACAGTTGGTGATACAGTTCACATACATAGGGATAACGCAAGTTTTGACGCTCCAGAATTTTCAGTATCAAAACTCTCTGATCAGATGTCAGCTGTAGTACATTTACAGACTTGTGAATCAGGAGGAGAGCTGGTAATTTATGATAAATTTTGGAATACTAACGACGAAAGGTTTCGTAATCCAGAGTTTGGTTATGCAGACGATATAGTTAATCGTGTCCATATGTCAAAAATAGTCGCTAGGCAGGGTGATCTTGTGATAATTAATTCCAACAAATATCATTCAGTCAACATAATCAAGGGAAAAATAAAGCGAATCACCTTGGGATTTTTCTTTGGCCATGAACCAGAATCAAATTTTTACGCTTGGTCTTAGTTACTTGAAAAATATTTCGATTGTATCAAGCATGGTATATGATTTTGAAATTTCATCACAAATTGGTAATGAATCAATTTCTAATGATGATGATTTACCATCCAATTTTAGGTGATCTTCAGCATAAACCCCATTCATACCTGAAACTCTAACCAGAACATTCTGATGTTTTACCCCAATGACATCAAATGGAATCCTAATAACACGTTTATCTACATTTGGTTGAAGACTAAACGGAAATTTTTTTCCATGGAATTCAATCTCACCATCAAAATGGGTCTTTTGAAAATCAATAGAGATAATTTTGATCTTAAATGGTAGTTTTACCATATATTATGAACTCGTCAGAGAATATATAATCGAAGAAGTGATTAGAGAGTTAGCACTATGTCATTTTACATCTTCCATTAAATGTTCAGAAGGGTAAACTATATTATGAAATATACAATTTTTGTGATACTATTATGCATAGTAGTGATATTTCCAAATCAAGCTTTTGCACACAAATTAATACCAACAGATGGTTCAAATACTGAAATAGACTCGGCACTAATAATACCGGATCCTGTTGTATCATGGGCAATGTATGAGGAATTAAACAATAATCCTCTATACTATACATTTGATGCAAAGAAAGGCGAAAAGCTATACGCAAGTATTGTGATACCGAAACTTGATGGATTGGAAAATTTTACACCATCGCTAGTCTTCATTGCTCCAACATTTTCACTTGATCTAATTTCAGAATTAGAGATTAAAGATATGGAAAAATCATTTATCTATTCTATACCAAATGGATATACGGCTGTTGTTTTTGATTATGATCAAGTTTTACCGTCAAAAGAATTCTATGAACCATTTGGACAAATTACCTACTGGGAAAGGCAAGAAATTAATTTAATCATTCCAGTTGATGCAACATATTATTTGGCAGTTTATGATGCAAATGGAAATTACGGTAAATTGGCACTTGCAGTAGGTTATATTGAAGATTTCTCGGCGTCAGATTTTTTGACCGTTTTACCTTCAGCATGGTTTGAATCAAGATACTTTGTTGAAGATTATAGTACACCAATCCTAAGCATCATTGTAGTTATAGGAATAATTGGTGGTTTATCATTCCTAGTGTACAGAAGGGTAAAAAAATAGCAAGTTAGCACTAGTTATACTTATTAGGCACTATCACGTTTACTAAAAACGTGGTTTATCTAAGGAAAAAGAAAGTTAAAGGCGTGGATTATCTCTATCTTGTAAGAAGTGTTTGGGATAAGAAGAGACAAACGTCACGGCAAGTTACAGTAAAATATCTCGGCGAGTCGAATGCTGTTACTCGTGATGACATACCTACAGAATTTCGTGATGATCCAAAAATTAATGCATTTTTGCTAGAAAATACACCCAAGGATAGAAAACGCAGGGAAGAAATCATTAGCCGACTCCGCTCTAGACTTTTCTCTTCATTTACAGAAGGCAATCTGAAGGACTCTATCTATGTTTATGAATCATTTGTTACTCAAACTTCTATCGAGCAGTTTTATGAGAAAATTTTGACTCCTATAATGGAAAAGGTAGGTGCCATGTGGGCAGACGGACGTCTTTCTATTGCAACGGAACACATAGCAAGTAATACTGCTCAAAGTCTGATAAAAATTATAACTGAAAATCATAAAAAAAGAACTTTAGATAAAGGCAAAATTATAGTTACTACACCTGTAGGTGAGGAGCATTGCATACCCTGTAATTTAATTGAGTCACTTTTACTTTCAAAGGGGTTTACTACATTCAACCTTTCCCCATCAACACCTGCTGACTCGCTTATTGAATTTATTAAAACCATACACCCTACAGCTGTACTCATCTCAATAACTCTAAATGATAACATCAAGGCCGGACAAAGATTGGCTAAAAAAATTAATGAGCACTATAAAAAATTACCAGTTTATGTTGGTGGACAGGCTTTGAGTGACTCAAAATCAAAATTTCAAGCAACAATAATTTCACATGAGAATACACTAGAACAAATTCCAAAAATCCTAACTCAAAGAAAGAAATAACAGCATGGTATTGAATAGAACTTACAGTGAATAAAATTAACATGTTGTTAGAGCAGGCCTCAGAGCTTGTATCACTTGAGGAATTTGATGAGGCATTTCATATATATAATAAAATTTTAAGGGATGATCCAAAAAACATTAACGCATTAATCGATAAGGGAGTAACTTTACAACGGGTTGGAAAAAACATCCAATCGATTAAATATTTTGACAAAGCGTTAAAGATCAAACCTAAAAATATAGACGGTTTGATCGGCAAAGGTTCTGCATTGCATGCATTAGGAAAATTTTCAAACGCAATAGCATGTTATAATACAGCATTAGAAATTGATTCGAAGTTTCCTGTTGCTCTAGCCTACAAGGGATTATCGCTAGGTGAACAAGGAAAAATCAAAGATGCATTAAAGTATTTTAAAATGGCATTGGCTATTGACAAGGAATATGATCTGGCTCAGATTAGTAAGAAAAAGGCATTAGAATTACTAAAATCTAAAAAATAGATACGTCACCAGGTGCAGGTTCTCGTTTTTGGTCTTTTTCATGAAATTCAAAAAAATCCTTATGAACAGCCTCTTGATGTTTCTTCAACTCTTCATAGTTTTTTAACATGATATGGCAAAGAAAACATTTTGGCTTATCCTCATCAGCTAATGGTAATACCATGAACACTGTATATTGCATTGATTTATAATTTATTCAGTTCAATTCATGTTATGCTTGATAGACTGTTAGGTCAATCTACAGCAATTGACAATGTAATCTCTGGTAAGGAGTTATCATTTGACGACGGTATGGAATTAATGAATGATGACAATTTGCATGTTTTGTGTGCAGTTGCATATCTTGTTAGGCAAAAAACTGTCGGTGATAATGTGACATTTGCTTCATCATACTACATGAATTACACTAACTTATGCGCAGCCAGTTGTCAAATGTGTGCATTCTATAGAAAGGGAGATGAGGATGACGCATATACTTTAACACCAGAACAAATCGAAAAACGTGTTGCAACAGCAAAAGAATTAGGAGCTACAGAGGTTCATATTGTAGGCGGGTTTCATCCAGATTTAAAATTAGATTATTACGAGCAGATGATGTCAACTATTAAAAAACATCATCCAGAACTAACAATCAAAGCTTTTACCGCCGCTGAGATTTTTTATCTATCAAAGTTAACAAAAAACTCTATCAAGGAAATACTTACGCGTCTTAAAGAATCTGGATTGGATACAATGCCTGGAGGTGGAGCTGAATTGTTTCATCCAGATATACGAGATAAGATAGTTCGTGGAAAGTGCACCGGTAAGGAATGGTTAGACACAATTGAACAGGCGCATAATTTAGGTATCAAAAGCAATGCGACAATGCTTTACGGTCATATAGAAAAACCCGAGCATGTAATTGATCATCTCATAAAGATCCGTGAAGTACAAAAAAGAACAAATGGCTTTCTCACATTCATTCCACTAAAATTTAGTCTGGATAACACTGAACTTGAGAAAGAGCACGAAGTAGTACACGAGTGTTCATCAATCTATGACCTTAAGGTCATTGCACTATCACGCTTAATGCTTGCCAATGTTCTGAATAACATCTCAGTTTATTGGGTTGCTTATGGTCAAAAATTAGCACAGGTTGCATTATCACATGGGGGAAGTGATTTAGTTGGAACTGCATTTTCTGAAGAGATTTATCGTGCTGCCGGCAAACCTACCAATTCTTCGCTATTAGATCTAGCAAGTTTAGTAAAAGAGATTGGAAGAAGTCCAGTGCAACGTGATACATATTTTAGTACTATTCAGAAATTTAATTAGCCGGTTTTTTTTCGGTCCTTTTTGCACCGCCTTTCTTTTTTCTTCTTGCACCAAAACTAATCAGTATTAGTAGAAACCCAACACCAATCATGATTCCAGCAAGTGTGCTGTAATCTTGATTTTCCCTTTCTTCTATGAGGAATGCAGCAATTTCATCATCAGTCATTCCAGCTTGACCTATTGGTGTTGTGCTTGAAAATAGAGCAGTCAATGCAAATCCAACTGCCAACAGCGCAATGCCACCAGTCAGAATTTTTTTATCAACTAACATACTTATTTTATAGACACACCATATTTATGAAAAGCTAAATTTTAGCAAGATTAATCTAGAAGGCGCTTCATTTTTCATACTTACAATGATAGAAAATTTATGGCTTATTCCATTAGGATTTGCAGCAGGTGTCTTAGGTTCAATTATTGGACTTGGCGGTGGGATAATTGCAGTGCCTGTAATGACTTTTGCAGGATTTCCACCAACACTAGCTGCAAGCAATAGCTTATTTGCAGCATTTAGTAATGCAGTTGCTTCTACTGCTACATACGCAAAACAAAAAAGAATTGAGTATGGAATTGG
>CAZMBA010000017.1:0-11447 GCA_964564665.1 uncultured Candidatus Nitrosopelagicus sp.
CAACCATTACTCCAATTATGACTGCAATAATGATGTAGTTAATTGGCGGTTGCAGAATCTTTGTAATATAGCCTACTTGTGGAATCACATGCTCAACTTTACCTAGGTATACTTTTTCTGTGATGGGGTAGTCTGTTCCACCCAAACTGCCTGTGTTTGCGTCTCCCTTTGTTTGAACAGTCTTAGGATTTTCACTCATCACTAAATGTGTCCTATGTACAATCACCCTTTCTTCACCCCTTTCATATTTTGCAGGTGCATAGAATACGATAATATCACCTTTTTCTATGTCTTGAAAAGGCGTATTACCTTCTACAACTATAACATCATAAACTTGTAATGCTGGAATCATACTACCACTGGAGACTACATAAAACGGATTTGCAGTTCCAAAAATGACTTGTAAACCAATCCAAATTATTGCTATAGCTACTACAATTATTACTACATCTTTTACTAGGTTTTTTGTTGAATTTGATGCCAAATTACGATTCGTCAATAATTTACTAAGATAAATCTTGCCTGATGTTTCTATAATTGAGTTCCGCAGCTTTCACAGAATTTTGAGTCAGGCTTGTTATCAAAATTGCAGTTTTGACATCTTAAACCATTACCAGCCTCAATTTTTGGTGTTTGGACGACTGGGCCGGATCCTTTTCCTAAAAGAACAACCTCACCAACCGTTCCTATTCGTTCCCATTTAACGCAAACATCATTTGCTTCACTATCAGAAATAACTAGAACAATTCCTTGGCTTGAATCAACACCCACCTGTTTTGCAACACCAATTTTGTTTGCATTCTCATCAAAAACATCCATACCCATTATTGATTTGAATGAAGAATCCATAGGAGATACTTCAGAAACTATTTGCTGCTGAGGAGTTACTTCTTGTTCCGTAAAATTGTCAAAGTCAGAAAATGAAGATGATTCATTCTGTTCAATTGGATTTGCTAGTCCCACTTCATTTTGGTCATCTGGTTTCTTAAAGTCTCTATATTCAGCAATTGTTGTACCACATTCATTACAAATGTATTGTCCTCGTTCCACTAAAATCAAATTTTCAGCAACCTCCTCGTTTGGATTTTCATAATCAATTTTTGGGCTTCCTTCAAATTCTCTTTCACACGAATTACACGTATATCTAGAAATTTTATCTGCCTCCAATCTACCAATAGGTGCTAAAAATAGATCCGGTCCACCTAAATTTCCTTTAGTCTGTTGAGCATCAGTAACTTGTGCCATAATAGATCCACCAGAACCTCTTAATTTTTTTAATCTAAGCTCAGCACTCATACTGCGATTGTTTTTTCACATCATTTAAGTATATTTTATCAAAGTCAAATTTTTGTAGACTATAGTTCAATCTATGAATCATGTGAACATATTTAGATATGATTGAAAGACATTCTTTGATAGTTATGGCAATAATGCAAATCTCTGACGCAAAAATGTGGGAAACCAACGTAATAAGTTCCGAAAAACCTGTCTTTGTTGATTTCTGGGCAGAATGGTGCGGACCATGTCGTATGGTTGGACCTGTTGTGGAAGAACTTGCAGTAGACTACGATGGCAAAGTTAATTTCGTTAAAGTTAATGTTGACCAAGCAGGTGAAATAGCTTCAAAATATAATATATTTAGTATCCCGACTTTGATTCTATTAAACAAAGGCGAAATTATTGCACAGCAAGTAGGCGCAGGTTCTAAGGAATCATATCAAAATATGATTGATAGAGCACTAGAAAAAATTTAGGCTCTACTAATTTTCTCTTTTTATTCTAAACTATTAATACCTCATTCCGCAAATTTACAGCATGTCACTAGGAGAAATTGATACATTAAATCTTACTTTCGAAAAATTACAATCATTATTTGACGAATCTCAAGGATATTACGAATCATTTCTAGATGCAAATAATTTGTATAAAGCAGGAAAGCTTTCGGATAAAGAATTCTTTCAAAAATTAGGAGATTACACTGTAGCTTATTCTGCCTTAGAATTTTTAGCCATCAAATCACTAATGGAAATGAAAAAAACACTGGATAGAATTTCATCTGGTGCAGGAGTTGGTGGTACACAATCTCCTGGATTAATGCCAGGAATGGGGCAGCCTGGAATGATGCCTGGCGGTGTTCCTCCTCGTTCTGGTACTGCTGACAATCCTGTTGGAGGACCTCCTTCAGTTATGGGAACTAATGAAGCGTTTAACCAACCTGGAACGCTTCCTACTCCTGATCCTTCATTACTTCCACCAAAGCAAAGTGGAGGTAGTTGTACATCATGCGGTGCTGAACTAAGACCAAATGCAAAGTTCTGTACCAAATGCGGCACAAAACAATAATTCTAGACTAAATTCGAACCGCATTCTCTACAGAATTTTGCAGAAGGTGAATTTTTTCCACCACATTCAGAGCAAAATTGTTCTTCACTAGAATCATCAGAGTTTGCGCTTCCATACATTGATGTACCTAATACTGCACCAGTTGGGACATATTTCTCATCATCAATTATCTCAACTGGAGCAAAGTCTTTTTCTTCTATGTAAGTCATTAACCTTGGAATTGAGTCCTCTTTATTTTCAGGATCAGGGACCATATCTCCTAACCAAAATGAAAATCTCATCAAAGTAAGCTCTGGTGTTGAGAATGCTAACGTATGAGCTGACATGTAATCATTAGCCGCTTCTTTTCCTTTGAAGACTTTCATGCTTGAATTGTTTTTATTTACTGTATAATGTTTTCGAGAGATGGACCGAGAGGGAATCGAACCCTCGACATCCACGTTGCGAACGTGGCATTATACCACTAAACCATCGGCCCTAAGTTTGTTAATTCTAGATAGTGTATATTCATTTGGTCAACTAATATAGCAAGCAAATTCTGACAGGTTATATGACATACGACTCTGTTATCGTCGATTCTCATGTTATTACTCCAAGAGGAATGGAAGAGAAAAATATAGTAATTGACGAAGGAAAAATTGTTTCATTAACTACTGATGTTCCTTCATGTGACATGAAAATTAATGGCTCCGGTTTGGTTAGTATTCCTGGTGTTATAGATACACATGTACATTATGGTGTTTATTCACCAATTGATAAAGCAGCAACAACAGAATCACATGCGGCAGCAATTGGTGGAGTAACAACAATGATGAGAATGTTAAGATTAGACGGTTCATTTGAAAATTCATTAGAAAGACATTTGGAAGCTAGTAAAACAACTCATTATATCGATTATGCAATTCATGCATCAGTTTTTAATGAAAAACAAATTAGTGAAATGAAATTATGCGTTGAGAAGGGTATCACTTCGTTTAAAATCTACATGAATCTTGGTGGTGACATAGGCCATGTCTATATGGATATGAATCCAAACGAAAGTAGATTAATTGAATCAAAAGTTGATATGAATAATCAGATTGTCGAAAAAATTGTTAAAGAGGCTTCATCATTAAATTGCCCAGTATTAGTCCATGCAGAAGATTATCAAGAATGCGATTGTGGAATTAAAACAGCAAAACAGAAGAATCAAGATGGATTAAATGCATGGTCACAAAGTAGATCACCTGACTCCGAAGCAAAGTCTATTAAAACAATTTGTGATTATTGCAGAAAATATGATTGTGTTGTATATTTTGTTCATATAGGTTCTGCATCTGCTTTAGAACAAATTAGTGAGGAAAAACAAAAAGGGACAAAAATTTTTGTTGAGACATGTCCTCACTATTTAACACTCTCACATGAAAATCAGAATGGATACCTAGCAAAAGTTATGCCTCCAATTAGAACTAAAAATGATGTTTCCGCAGTATGGTCAGCGATAAAAAATAATCAAATTGATACTATAGGAACAGCTCATGTTGCAAATCAGCTAAAAATAAAATTAAGCGGTGATGATGTTTGGAGTGCACTTGCAGGTTTTCCTGGAATAGGCACATTACTACCAATATTACTAAGTGAGGGAGTTAACAAAGGCCATCTTTCATTGAACGAATTAGTAAATCTGACAAGTAGGAACGCATCTAATCTATTTAGACTAAAATCCAAAGGAAGTTTGGAAAGTGATTTTGATGCCGATATAACTATGATTGATCTTAAGCATGAATCAAAAGTCTCTTCATCATTATTTGGTGGATTCTCTGATTATCAAGTTTATGATGGGTGGAACCTAAAGGGATGGCCAGTCAAAACAATTGTACGAGGAAATATTGTGGCAGAGAATTTTGAAGTAATATCTAAACCTGGGTTTGGAAAGTTTGTACACAGAATACTAAGTTAGGACATCAAATTTCCCATCTGATTTTGCCTTGTAAATAACATCCGGTTTTCTAGTAAAAATTCCAACTTCTAAAACACCAGGAATATTCAAAATTTTTTGCTGTAAGGATTTTGGATTTTTAATTATACCAAAGTCACAGTCAAGTATTAGATTTCCATTTTCTGTGATAAACGGATATCCACGTTCTAGTAAACGAAGAGTAGTTTTACCACCAATTTTTACAATTCTATCTGTAATAATTTTTCTAGATGATGGATGTATTTCCACAGGAACTGTTCTGTTAAGGTTTTTTACGAATTTTGATTTGTCTGCCATTATGACAACTTTTTTTGCTGCACTAATCAGGATATTTTCTTTAAGAAGTGCACCACCACCACCTTTTATCAAGAATTTATTTTTATCAATTTGATCTGCACAATCAAATACTATATCGAGTTTATCAATTTGATCTATGTCTATCAATGAAAGACCACCTTTCTCCGCAGTTAATTTAATCTGCATAGACGTTGGAACACATTTTATATGAAAATTTTTACTTTTTACATACTTTGATAACGATTTTACTAGAGCAGTTGCAGCTCTTCCACTTCCTAATCCAACAACAAAATCATTTCTAACTAGTTTCAATGCATCTATAGACAATGCCTTTAGGGCATTATCATACGACATTAATCCACCTCAGCTTGTTCAATTTTTGATAGTGTTTTCATTATATTTGATCTAATCTTATCAAGATCTTCGTCATCGTCATCAATATCAGGTTCTTCTGGTAATTGAATTGATGGCTTTGTTTGTTCTATTACAACTTCTTTTGTAATCTCTGGTTTAACTTCTGGTTTAACCTCAACATGATCTGTTTCTTGTTTAGGTAGTTTTTTTGTTGGAGGAATTACATCGCTATCTAATTGTGAAAGCATTTGATCATACTTGGTTTGTTTAACTGAATCCATTTTTGTGTGTGGAGTTAATGTTGTAATCTCAAATCTTCTACTTTGAGTTTGATTTGGTCTTTCAACAAAGTTTTCTATAGGCTTCTCAAAAACGGGTTTTGTATTTTTATATTCTGATCTCTTAGGTTCCTCAGAGACTTGAACTGTTTTTGATTCTTTCCTGACCGTTTTTATTTTCTGATCGTCTGCAACTTGAATCTTGGTTGTTAATTCATATAATCTTTGATCCAGCTGTGAAAGTTTCTGGTCCATCAAAGTAATCAGTCCTTCACCCAATGGTCCTAGGTCAGGATGTTTGCTAACAGATTCTAATTTTTGAATTCTAGCAATTATTACTCCAAGCTGGTGTTGGTATCTTAGCAATAATCGATCATGCTGAATTTTTGTTAGATCAGAATCATTATCATAAAGCCTAGAAATTGTTTTTGTTAAAATGTCTCTTTCAACTTGCAATGCATTAATCTGGTTTAAGACGTGTGTATTTGCACCTATTTTATTATTTTCCAACTTATCTCCAGAGGAAAAAAATTGCTTTAGCATCTATGTGTACCATTTGATCCAAGAATATCTTCTTAGTTTAGGATCAGGAAAACCGCAGCTGGCACATCGTTGGTGACGTTTATGAAAAGAATTCTTTCCACATCTTCTACATCTAATGTGAGTTTTTTTCCTTGTCATCAAACCCATTGATGGTGTTCCTCTACCCATAGATTTTCACCTATTCTGGAGGCGGAGATATCATAACGACATTATCTCCACGTACAACAATGGATCCTAGACTCTGTGAATCGCCTTCAGAAGGGACCTCTTCTGATTGGTCGAGTAGCAGGTTCATGTGTTGATCAAAACCTAAAAGATTACCTCTTATTGTCTTGTTGCCTTTCAACTTTATCAGTACCATCTTGTTGATACTTTCATCGAGTACTTTTACTGCCATATCTACGGACATTTATTTCACTTATTGGATCCCCTACTCGGGAGTATATTAAACGTTGACTGGTAAAATTTTCAACTTTGTTCAGTAAGTCAAGATTGACACTCTTTTGCTAGATTCCGAACAATTTCACTAATAAATCGTTGACCATCCTTCTTTGTTGCATTTGTTGGGTCACCCCACACCCCATTCCTTGTAACCTGAGGAAAACCACCAACTTTCGCAGAAAGTTTACTAATTCTTTTCTTTTCTTTTTCGCTTAATCCTTTTGTAATAAGACCTTTTTTTGCCTTTTTCATTTTGACTTTATCTGAAATGGCGAGCATTATTGATGTCTCTACAAATCCGGCATGATCGAATTCATGCTTCATAAAATGCCAATATGAGTAAAATCTTATTTTTCGAATTCTAGTACGTCTTTGGAGAATTGTTTTTCTTTCTGCTAGTTTTAATGATATGATATTTCCATGATGTCCATTCAAAATTATAACTGATTTGAGTTTGTTTTTTACCACTGATCTATCAATATCACCTATGATATTCCGAAGTGTATTACTTTCAAGGCTTACATTAAAAAAAGGATCATGCTCTTGAGAAACACCATAATTTATAGTTGGAAAAACGATAAAACCACATTTTTTTGCCAAACGTGAAGCAATCTCTGTAACAATATCAGAATCAGTTGATATTGGCAAATGGGCTCCATGTTGTTCAATTGAGCCTATAGGAATGATTACTGTAGGCTTTTTTGCTTTAATTAATTTTCTAAACTCAGGATCATATAGCTCGTCAATGTTCATTACTTTCACTTTGATTTAGTGTGAACTTTTCTCCAGCGAACATCTAATTTGTTTGCTAAGTGCATTTTAGCAGCTCTTAGTAATGTATCTGCTTCTAGTTTTTGACCTGATCCTTTTATTGATTCTAATGTATCGTCAGGAGAAACTTTGAAAGAGTCTTGAAAGATTATTGGACCTTGATCAAGATTCTCAGTAACATAATGTGCTGTAACACCAATAATTTTAGTTCCTCTTTCAAATGCTTGTTCATATGCAAGTGCACCAGGAAATGCTGGCAATAAAGAAGGATGAATGTTAATAATACGATTTGGAAATCTCCAGACAAAATTTGGTGATAATATTCTCATGTATCTTGCAAGAACAATCAGATCTATATCATGTTTTTTACAAACTTGTAAAATTTTTGCCTCTGCTCTTTCCTGATTTCTTTCATCAATCAATACAAATGGTATATGCAAATTTTTCACTTTTGAAGATAATGTTTTTTCAGTACCGATTATGACAGAAATCTTTCCTTTTAGATCTTTCTTTTTATTATCACGCAAAAAGACATCAAGGCAGTGGGATTCTTTTGTAACAAAGATTGCAATATTTTTTTGTGAATTTGTTTCATGATGACTGCTAACTTCCATCTTTAGTTTTTTTGCAAGTCTTTGCAGATCTGAATCAAATTTTGCAATATCAATCTTTTTTGTAAATGATGCCTCTAGATACATTCCAAACAATCCCTTGATAACATTCTGATTTACTTTTTCAAGATTACCTTTTCTTTCAAATACAAAATTGGTAAAACTAGCAACAATTCCTTCTTTGTCTTTACCCACTACTGTAATTCCAACCAAAGTTTTTTTCATGGGGTCGGTCAGCGGTAATGACATATATGCTTACGTAATTTTTTCAAAAAACCAAAGTGGTGCGGGAGGTGGGATTCGAACCCACGAACTCCTAAGAGACAGGGTCCTAAGCCCTGCGCCTTTGACCAGGCTGGGCGACTCCCGCAATGATTGTGCAGCAACGGTCAAATTTATCGCTATTGAATTAGTGCATATGGAAAAATTATTTGGAACTAATGGCGTGCGAGGAATATTTGGAGAAGATTTCAATTTAGAATTTATCCATAATCTTGTTTTATCAGTAGGGACCTATTTCAAAGAAGGAAAAATTCTTGTTGCATATGACGGTAGGAATTCTAATCATATTATAACAAAAGTTGTTTCATCAGCACTAAATTTATCAGGTCTTGATTGTTTTATTGCAGGACTAGTTCCAACTCCCTGCCTAGAGATTGCAACAAAGAAACTAGGATTTGATGGTGCAATTATGATAACTGCATCTCATAACCCTCCCGAATACAATGGAATCAAAGTTGTCGCCTCTGATGGTGTAGAGATTTCAAGAGATGATGAGAAAAAAATTGAAAAAGTATTTTTTGAAAAAAATTGGAATATTTCATCAAAATCTGGTGTTACCACAAATGATGGTAGAGCAATTCAAGTATACATTGATGCTATAAAATCTCATGTGAATATATCAAAGATATCTTCCAAAAAACTAAGGATTTGTCTAGATTTTGGAAATGGTGTACAATCTGTTACTGCAAAAAAACTATGTGAGGAACTAGGTTGTGATATTTTTACCATGAATGAAAAAATCGATGGTAATTTTCCTGGACGTGGGTCAGAACCAACACCGCAAAATCTCAATAGATTATCAAAATTTGTAGTTGAGACAAACTCGGATCTGGGAATTGCATTTGATGGTGATGGTGATAGAAGTATTTTCTGTGATGATGAAGGAAAAATAATCACTGGTGATAGCTCTGCAATTTTACTTTGTAACTACTTGCTTGGAAAAAGTCCAGAATCAACGGTTGTAACATGCCTTAATTCCGGTACAAATATTGAGAATCTAGCCTCGCAAACAAATTCCAATGTTATTAGAACAAAAGTTGGGAGTGTTGAAGTCTCTCGAAAAATGGTTGATGAAAATGCTCTAATTGGATTCGAAGAAAATGGTGGCTTCATGTTTGGTCCTCATAATCAGGTACGTGATGGTGCCATGACATTAGCTCTGATGCTTGATCTACTGTCTAAATCAGAATATACCATTGCTGAGAATATAAAGAGATTACCACAATCTTTTACCACAAAAACAAAAGTTGAGTGTACAGAAGAGGAATCAAGACTAGTTATTCAACATCTTTCAACTGAATTCCCTAATTCTGACGTGACAGATGGAATAAAAATCACCACTGATAAAAAAAATTGGATAATGATAAGACCTAGTGGCACAGAACCAATAATCCGTATTTATGCCGAATCTGATTCACAGAAAAACCTTGACGATTTGATTTCAAAATATCTTGAAAAAATTAAATCAATTCTTGCCAGATAACACTTTTAAGACCTTTTAAAGGCAGTTTTTGAATGAAGATGATCCCAATGGGTGATAACAATGGCTAAAGCATATTATGTCAAATTTGAAACTCCACAAGATCTTGTTAGTCCAATATTAGAGGCAGTTAGGGTTGCAGCTCAAACTGGCAAAGTAAGAAAAGGAACTAATGAAGCAACTAAAGCAATAGAAAGAGGAATAAGTAAATTGATTGTTATTGCAGAAGATGTAGAACCACCTGAAGTTGTTGCACATCTTCCATTAATTTGTGAAGAACAAAATGCCGCATATGCTTTTGTTCCAGATAAGCAGGAATTAGGAAAAGCACTTGGAATTGATGTTACATCAGCTGCAGCAGCAATCTTGGATGCAGGAGATGCACAGCATATCATAGATGAAGTTGTTGCTTCAATGGCTAAAATTAAAGGTGGTAATTCTGAAAAATGAGTCAGCAATCACAAAGTGATGAATTAACTCCTGCTGAAGTAATTCAAATTGTAGGTAGAACTGGGATAGCTGGGGAAGTAATTCAAGTTAGAGTTAAAGTTTTAGAAGGAAAAGACAAAGGGCGTGTTCTTACTAGAAATGTTAAGGGCTCTGTAAGAATGTCCGAGATTATCATATTACGAGAAACAGAACGTGAAGCAAAAAAGATACACAGGTGATCTGAATGAGTCTATTAGTAAAATCATGCAATTTTTGTGATAGACCTGTTGCAAAAGGCACTGGTACGATGCTTGCGTTGAATAATGGCACTGTGTTATGGTTTTGTTCATCAAAATGTAAAAAGAATATGTTGGTTCTTAAAAGAGATCCAAGAAAACTAAAGTGGACAAAAAAATACGTCAAGGGCGGAATAAAAGTCAAAAAGTAAATTGTCCCAGCAGACTTTAATCATATTAAAACCAGATTCAGTAAAGAGGAATTTGGTCGGAGAAATCTTATCACGTTTTGAAAAACGTGGATTTGTTATTTCAAAGCTTAAAATGCTTACTTTTACTAGGGAGATGGCTGAACAATTTTATTCTGTTCACAGTACTAAACCATTTTTTAATGAATTAGTTACATACATTACTTCAGGTAAAGTTGTTGTTGCAGTAATTGCTGGTGACAATGCAATAGAAGAAACTAGGCAAATAATTGGTAAGACAAACCCTGAGGAGGCTTCATCTGGAACAATACGTGGAGATTTTGGAAACAATATCACTGAGAATTCAATTCACGCATCAGATTCAACGGAAAGTTTTGATAAGGAAGTGAATGTGGTATTCTAGTGATTAAAGTTGAATATCAGACAACCAATTGTGGCCGTATTAGGTCATGTTGATTCAGGAAAAACCTCAATCTTAGATAAAATTCGTGGTACAGGTGTTCAGGGTAGGGAAGCTGGCGGTATTACACAGCATATTGGTGCAAGTTTCTTGCCCGACGAAACAATACAAAAAATATGTGGATCATTATATGAAAAATTAGGAAATACTGAAACAAAAATTCCAGGCTTACTTGTGATTGACACTCCTGGGCATGAAGTGTTTACAAATCTAAGAGCAAGAGGTGGATCGGCTGCAGACATTGCAATATTGGTAGTTGATATCAATAGAGGATTTCAACCTCAAACAAACGAGAGTTTGAAAATTCTTGAGAGCCGTAAAGTGCCATTTGTAGTTGCATTAAACAAGGTTGATATGATATCTGGTTGGCAAAAATCAGATATTCCGTATATTTCACAGGCAATAAAAAAGCAGATATCTCCTGTTCAAACTACCATTGATGAGCAGATCTATAATGTTGTAGGTGCATTATCAATTCTTGGATATCAGTCTGAGGCTTTTTATCGAATACAAGACTTCAAAAAAGAAATATCAATTGTTCCAGTGAGCGCCCGTTCAGGGGTTGGAATACCAGAATTACTTGCAGTTTTAGTTGGTCTTACCCAACAATTTTTACAGAAAAAACTTGATCAGGAAGAAAAATCTACACGTGGTATTGTTTTAGAAGTAAATGATGAAGTTGGACTTGGTCCTACAGCAAACATGATTCTCATAGATGGCAATTTAACAAAAGAAGACAATTTAGTTTTTGCAAAA
>CAZMBA010000018.1:0-4264 GCA_964564665.1 uncultured Candidatus Nitrosopelagicus sp.
GAAGTTTCACCTGACAAAGGATTTGGTGAAAGAGATAAGGGTAAAGTAAGAATGATTCCTTTAAGAAAACTTGGGGAAGATGCGGAAAAAGTTTCAGTGGGTGATACTGTAGAGATTGATAACAAAAAAGGAATAATACGCTACATTGGATCTGGACGAGTTCAGGTAGACTATAATCATAGGTATGCGGGAAAAACCATTCTATATGATATTAATATTACAAAATCACTTGATTCTGACGACGATAAGATTTCCGAGATTCTAAAATCACGACTTCCAGTGGAAAATGACAAAATTATTTATAAAAAAAATGGAACAACTGTTGACGTTACTATACCTGAAGAAATTTTTAGAGCAGACGGTCTTGCAATAATTAAACACTTTATCCAAACTGATCTATTCAAATTTGCATCATCCTTAACAAAAGTAAATTTTGTCGAAACATACGAAAACAAGCAGGCACCAAAATCCAAGTCTGAAGAAAAACCAAAATCGAAATAATTACAGAACCTTTGTACTTTTTGCAAGTTTTATAGCTAAGCTTTCAGTCATCTTTACTTCTTTGAGAATAGTATAGCGTTCTGGTCTCAATGATTGTGCTATAGTGAGCGCTTTAGTTAGGACTTTGGGTTTTAGACCAATTTCTTTTGCAGTAGTTGGCGCACCAACATTTTTCAAAGTTCTTATAATTTTTCTCCAATCTTGTCCTTGTAGTTTAGCAATCATTATAGAACCAATTCCACATTTTTCTCCATGCAATCCAATTCCATATTCTAAATGATCTACAGCATGTGAAAAAAGATGTTCGGCACCAGAACATGGTCTACTACTACCGGCAATACATGATGCGACACATGCACTGATTAGTGCCTCTACAATAACTCTTACATCCAAACCATTCTTAGAAAAAGAAGACGCACTTTCAACTAAAATTTTTGCACTCATTGATGCCAGATCTGCAGAGTATCTACCATAATATTCCCCAATTTTATCTCTACCCAACTCCCAATCTTTTACTGCAGTAATTTTTGCCATTAAGTCACCACATCCACTAGATATCAATTTTCTTGGAGCCCGTTTTATGACATCTACATCGACAAAAACGCCTAGAGGAGCAGTAGCAATTAATGAATGTGGCTTTTTGTCTCTTACTGATACAAATGGACTAGCTATTCCATCATGTGATGCAGATGTTGGTATGCTTACAAATGGAATTTTTAGATTAAAAGAACATAGTTTTGCAACATCAACTGAACGTCCTCCACCCAAGCCAATAATCAGATCACTCTTATCTTTACGTATTTTTTTTTCAATTTCTTTTAGTGTGCTCATATGATTTGATATAGCTAAATGCCATACTGTTCTGATCTTTGATCTTTTTAATGAACCATCAATTTTTTTACCAATTATTTTTTTTACATTTTTTCCAGAAACTATTGAAACTTTTTTTGGCTTACTGAGTGATTCTAAAAACTTGCCAACGCGATCGATATTCTTCTCACCCACAACAATTTGCCTTGGAAGTTCCATTGTGTGAGATGTAGGCATATTTTTTTTCTTTACACTCATTATTTGACCACAGTCACAAAGTTATTTAAAAGGGTGCTATGGTATTAATAACAACTCAAAAGAGGTATTTTATGTCCACTAACGTAGAAGAAAAAATATTACATGGCACAACGACCGTAGCAATCAAAGTAAAGGACGGTGTTGTTCTTTGCGCTGATATGAGAGCAAGCGCTGGTTACTTTATCGCAAATAATAACACAATGAAAATTCAAAGAATTGAAAGACATGTTGGTTTGACACTAGCTGGAGGTGTTGCAGATGCTCAGAATATAGTTGATGTGTTGAGATATCATGCTAACCTTCATCGAATTCAAAAAAATGAGCCAATGCCAATTAGTTCACTTGCAAGATTGACATCTCTAATGTTTCATCAGAATAGAGGATATCCATTCATCGCAGATATCTTAGTTGGCGGTTATGATGAAACCGGACCAGAATTATTTAACATTGATATGTTTGGATCAGTTGAAAAGAAAAACTATGTAACAACTGGAAGTGGTTCTCCAGTTGCATATGGACTTCTAGAAGATGAATATCGTGAAGATCTTTCATTAAACGAGGCAAAAAATGTTGCATTACGTGCAGTAAAAGCAGCAATTACAAGAAATATTGGAACCGGCGATGGAATCAACATAGCGTTGATTGACAAAGATGGATTTCGTCTTTTAACAGATGAACAAAAGAAAGCTGTAATCAAACTTTAGATAAATTGCAAAATAAACAACAGCAAGATATTCAATCTAGCCAGAATATTATGGCAACCATACTGTCAAGTATACCCAAAGATGCAAACGTAACAAAGATTGCATATGAGGGTCCACGTATAGCACTCTATACAAACAAACCTAGATTTTTGATGGAAAATAACGAAATCATTTCAAACCTTGTAAATGTAATCAAAAAAAGGATAGTTGTAAGAACAGACGAAAAGATTAGAAAGTCAGAAGAAGAGGCAAGAAAAATTTTAGACAATGCAGTACCATCAGATGCAGGATTAGAGGCTACATTTTTTGACACTGCGACAGGTGAAGTATCAATTGAACTGAAAAGACCTTGGTTATGTCAAAGAGACGCAAAAGAATTCAATCATGCTGAGATTACAGAAAATACTGGCTGGAAACTTAGAATTCGAAAGGCAACTACAAAGCCATCTAACACAATCAAGTCCATCAATTACCAACTCAAGATATCATCATCAGATCGGGCAAAACAATTAAAGTCAATAGGAGATGAGATATTTCGCCCACGTCTAGTACAAAAATCAGAAGTTTCATTACTCACATTGGGAGGTTGCGGACAAGTTGGGCGTTCCTGCATGCTTTTGACTACACCTGACAGTAAGGTTTTGATTGATTGTGGTGTAAATCCTGGTGCAAGAACTCCATCAGAAGCTTTTCCTAGACTAGATTGGGCTAATATAACGTTAGATGAGCTTGACGCCGTTGTAATTGGGCATGCACATTTAGATCACACTGGTTTTCTGCCAGTTCTAACAAAATATGGCTATAAAGGACCAATCTACTGTACAGAACCAACTTTACCAATGATGAATCTGATTCAACTAGATGCTATCAAGGTTGCCGGTGCACAGGGTAGGACACCAATGTATTCTGAAAGAGATGTTCATCAAATCATGCGACAAACAATTCCATTACATTATGGTACTGTTACAGATATATCACCAGACATAAAATTAGTACTTGCAAACGCGGGTCACATCTTAGGTTCTGCATCATGTCATTTCCATATTGGAAATGGTGATCATAATTTTGTATACTCTGGCGATATCAAGTATGGTAAAAGCATGTTACTTGAAAGTGCAAGAACAAACTTTCCTAGAGTTGAAACACTTATGATTGAAAGTACATATGGTGCAAAAGAGGATATACAACCTACTAGAGAAGAAGTAGAATCAGCATTTATCAAATCTGTAAACGAAACACTTTCAGGAGGTGGCAAAGTTCTAATTCCTATTCCTGCAGTAGGTCGTGCACAAGAATTGATGATGGTGATTGATAAGTATATGAAATCAGGTCAGATGACAGAATCTCCTGTATTTATGGAAGGTATGATTCAAGAGGCAACTGCTATTCATGAAGCACATCCCGAATATCTTGAACGAACATTGCGTCAAAAAATCCTAGAAACAGACGATAATCCATTTGATTCTGAATATTTTACAAATATTGAACATGCAGATGGCAGAGATGAACCATTACGAGATGATTCTCCATGTATTATTATTGCAACATCTGGTATGCTTGAAGGAGGACCAGTATTGGAGTACTTTAGAAATCTTGCTCCTGAAAAAAGAAACAAAATACTTTTTGTGTCATATCAGGTAAACGGCACACTTGGAAGAAGAGTGATGGATGGCGTAAGGCAAGTATCAATCTTGGGAAAAGAAGGGAAAGTGGAGGTTGTAAGTATTAATTGTGCCACTGAAAAACTTGAAGGTTTTAGTGGTCATAGTGACTATAATCAACTAATGTCATACGTCCATCGATTACGACCAAAACTTAGAAGAGTACTAGTTAATCACGGTGAGAGACGTAAATCCGAGAATCTTTCATCCTCAATTAGAAGAATGTATCGTGTAACAACTCATTATCCACAGGTTCAAGAAGCGATCAAACTATTTTAGATCATAATCTGGCTTCCAGATTTTTACATTTGTGGGAGTCACAATGATTCT
>CAZMBA010000019.1:0-7984 GCA_964564665.1 uncultured Candidatus Nitrosopelagicus sp.
AAGCACTGTTTTTAATTTTAGGCGCTTTAATCGTTTAATCAGATTCTTGATTTCTTTTTCAGAGATTCTATGTTCGCTATGATTAATTAATGACCCATTAATTTTTGATCTCTTTACAATTTCTGGAATCATAAATCCAGTCGTGCTTCCAACTTTCTTATCATCTAGATGCTGTGCAAGAACAATTACATTGAATTTTGTTATTAGTGGAATTAAGTGGTGTGGCGGTGCTATGGCAATTGGAATTTTATATTTTTTTGATATCCTCTGTGAGATTTTTGCCAGTTTAATGATTTTATCTCCTGAAATCTCATCATAGTTTTTACAATTTATGATAAACATTATTTCTCAATTGTTTTGTATTTTCTCTCATATTTTAATTTCATACAGAGAACTGTCATTGTAAGAAACATTGCTGCAACATTAACACCCATTACATATACATCGTCAATCTCAATTCCATAAACTAGCCATAATACAGCACCTGCAAAGATGCAAATCATTAGATATGAAGATACATCGTTTAATCTTTTTGTCTTGTATCCTTTGATAATTTGTGGGACCCAGCCGGATAAAATTAGAATGCCAGCGGCTATTCCTACTATTCCCAAAGTCACGTCATCTAGAAACATATCAATTAATTCCAGAAGAATTGGTCTAAACCTGTTTGTTTTGGCTTTCCTAGGATTGTATCGAAATCCAAGTCCATAGATGATGTAATCTGCTCCAAGGTGCTTTCCATAAACTCCATGTATTTCGAAGAATCAACTTCATCCTGCCTTGCCATTTCGACTGGTTTCACGCCCGGCTTGTTGAGAATTTTCACATATGAAATAATATCACCTTTTTTTATCTCTCTAATAGATTCAAGCTGTTTTGCAGCACGAATGTGCTGTGGAACAGTTTTTACATATTCAGCTGGTGATTTGCTAATCATTACGTTAAATGCTAATTCTGATAATGGGATTTGTTTTTCTCGCACTTTATTTGCATAACCAGCTATTTTTTCAGTTATTTTCTTCTTTGCACTTTCAAACTCACTTTCATTTTGTACTGCCGATAAAATATCTAGCAACTCGTAAAATAATGTCTTGATGAATTTTGGTGTGTGTGATTTTTTACCAGTTAATCCTTTAACATCAGCTTTTCCATCCTTTGTTACACCTAGGTAGTTTTTCTTTCTATTGCTTAACACAACATACCGGAATTCTTTGTCAACTTCTAATTCAACACCATGATCCTTTTTTGCTCGGCTCATTAAAACCTCAATTTGCTCCTGTGTAAGGTCTTTTACAAAAATTGAATCAGTGTCACCATAAAGAACTTGAATTCCACTCTCTTTGCATTTTTCAATTGTATCTAAAATTATATGTCTGCCCATCCCTGTTGTTGATTCTGCAGCAGGAAGGTAATACAGTGGGAATATTTCAGCGCCCATTACACCATAGCTTGCGTTCAGTATGACCTTCAAAGCCTGTGTGACAACTAAGTATAGCTGTCTTTCCTCCTCAGTAATATTAGATTTTTTTGTTTGGCTTTTGTAGTAATTGACACGCAGATCACGTAGCGAGCCAATAATTAATGATGTGAGACCGTTCCTTTTTGTACATGCCCAATGGTTTGTTTGTGGAATCATATTTTTTTTACATTCTTCATGTTTACATCTGACAGTTTCGTATGAAAGATTGTTAACTTTTATGATGCTTGGATACAGACTTGCAAAATCCATGACGATAACGTCAAAATGAATTCCTTCTATAGGATCTACAACCATACCGCCACGATATTTTTTATCTTTGATAACAGCATTATTAGCCACTCCAGCAGATTTGTTATCAAGTTCACTTCTACGTGGAATTAGGAAATTATTTTTCCTATGTTCATAATACATCAGGCTTCTGATCCATTGCGACACACCCATTCTAGCAATATCATCTATCGGCATTCTTGCTATACGAGTTATGACAACAAGCAGATTCATCAAAAGGTCATCATTAAAACTCGTGAGTTTGTATGTAAGCCGTGCATCATTTTGACAATATTTTGCAATTTGATAGTATGTCATTTCATCAATTTCCATTTCATGCCCAATTTTTTCTTCATTCAGAATTCCCTTGCATACGCTATTCAAAGAAAAATCTGTATATTTTTGACCAAATGCATAGATCTGAAATGCTCTATTTGAGAATGTTCTATACAAATCCAAATGAACTCCTTTTTGTAAAGTTGCAGAATCTCTCATCATGTATAATGGATTTTTCTGTTTACTGACGCCAACCCTATTTGCTCTATTGTATAGATATGGAAGATCAAATCCATCACCATTGTATGTCAGTAATACTGGGTACTGCTCAACTAGATTGAATGTATCTTCGATCATTTCTTTCTCGTTTTCATAAAACTTGAGTTCTATTCCATCATCCAATTCATTTTCGCCTTCTTGTATTCCATCCCGTCTCAAAACAAAAATTTTTTTCAGATTGTCGCTCCCTTCAAATCCAACAGCAGTAACTCTTTTTTCTGCAAGTTTTGGATCAGGTATCCTTCCTACCTCAGACTCCACTTCTATGTCCAGGCTTAACCTCTTGATTTTTGGGACAGGCTGGTTTAATAGCTCTGCCCAGTCGGATATTGCCTCTTGAAATTCTTTTGTATCTGCCATTCCAGAATTGGATAGCCTATCCCAAAGCAGACTTTTTAATTCAAGTTTTGTCTCTTCAGAAATTTCAAAGTCTGTTGGGATTATTTCGCCATTAACTATTTTATAATATTTACCGACAATCAACTTATTGTCATATAGATAGTTTTCATAATACTTAATATCGGATTCCCATGTCTCGATCTCATTTCGTATACTCTTTGTTGTTTGTGTCCCACCAATAGCTAATGGATCCTCTACAATTATTTTAGATACCTGGACAAATTTATCTTGTAGCATATCACGTTTTGTCACTTGCTTAATTTCGATAACATCTTGTCTCTCTGAAAGGAAGTCTAACTCTTCAACTGAAAGCTTAGAGTAGCAATATGGTTTATGTCCAGTTTTGTCATTCCACAAAAAAATTTTTCCTGATTTCGGTTCATAGAATTTAAGCACTGCCTTTTTCTGCTGACTATTGTATGTGGCAGATATCAAAAGTGAACTTGGTATATTTTCTTCATCAGCAGATTGCACAGATTGTTCTTGAAATTCCATGTTTAATCGTTATTTGAGAGCTTTTTTGCCCAATCCCCAATCATGTTTTTATCCAATATCTCAATTTCAACACCAGCTTCTTTGATTAGTTCATAGTTGGTTTCAGGATACTCATCTAGGCAAACAAATTTTTTTATCCCAATTGTAATGGCCATTTTTGTACATTCTAAACACGGAACAAATGTAGAATAAAGTATTGCGCCCTTTACACCAGCTTCTATTCCTAGAATAGCACAGTGCATTATGGCATTTGCTTCAGCATGATTGCAGAGACACCTCCCAAGACCTTCACCTGACTTAATTTTTCCTTCCATTCTATCGGTGCATCGTTGACATCCACCCTCAAAACAGTTTTTGATTCCAGGTGGAGTCCCATTATACCCAGTGGCAATCTGTCTATTATCCCTAACAATAACTGCCCCTACTTTTCTTGTAATACAGTTTGAGCGTAGTTTTGCCAATTCTGCCTGTAACATGAAATATTCATCCCATGTTGGTCGTTCAAAAGTCTCACTCATGAAATTTCTGTGTTTACCTGTAATATAACATTCATGACAAATTCTAATGAATCAAGTTATACCGTTGGGTAACAAATTGCTACTAGAAACGATAAAACCTATGGATCATTATTTTTCTTCAATGACATCTGAATATATTGAAAATAATCTAATAAAGCCAAATTCTATAGAAGCGAGAGATTATCAGATTTCACTTGCAAGCCAAGCGAAAAATCAAAATTCACTAGTTATACTTCCGACTGGCCTTGGAAAAACCACGGTTGCATTGCAAGTAATTTTAGATATTTTATCACAGAAAAAAGGCGGTATATTGTTTCTAGCCCCTACACGAGTATTAGTTAATCAGCACTTTGAGTTTTTAAAGGAACATGTTTTGCTTGATGACATTGGAATTGTAACCGGTGAGGATTTACTATCTAAAAGAAAAAAATTATGGATTAATAGTATTGTTTGTGCTACACCAGAGATCACAAGAAATGATCTTCAGCGTGGTGCAGTATCGCCAGAACAATTTAGTTTGGTGATTTTTGATGAGGCGCATAGGGCTGTAGGTGATTATGCATACACCTCAATAGCAAATAGCTTCTCTAACGATGTACACTTTCTAGCCATGACTGCTACACTACCTAGTGATAAACAAAAAGCAGATGAAATTATAAAATCACTCAGAATCCAAAGCGTTTTACAAAAAACAGATGAAAGTCCGGATGTAAAACCATACATTCAAGAAACAAAGACGGAATGGATAAACGTTGATCTTCCACCTGATATGAAAGCAATTCAAACATGTCTTAAACTTGCATTAGATGAGAGATACACCCAATTGAGAAAAAATGGAATACAGTTATCTATAGAGAATAAATCGCTCTCTGCATTATTACGTGTACGTCAGTATGTTTTAACACAGAACAGGAGATCAGCTAAACCACTTTTTACAGCAATTAGAATAACTTACGCATTGAACATACTTGAAGCTCACGGGATTACCTCATTCCTAAAATTTTGTGAGAGAACACAAAAGAAAAAAGGCGCAGGTGTGAAAGAACTATTTGAAACAGATCCCAATTTTACTCGTTCCATACAATTATCCAAGATTGCACAGTCAAAAGGAATTGAACATTCGAAAATTCCAAAGCTTCTGGAAATTGTCTCATCAGTTAATGACAAAGTTTTGATTTTTACCAGCTATCGTGATTCTGTAAATGTAATAAACGAAAAATTAAACAGTATTGGTATAAAATCTGAAATTTTGATTGGAAAGGCTGGAGAAACTGGTCTTAAGCAAAAAAAACAAATAGAAACCGTGCAGAGATTTCGAGATGGAGAAACCAAAGTTCTAGTCGCAACACGTGTAGGAGAAGAAGGTCTAGATATTTCTGAAGTAAACCTTGTTATTTTTTATGACAACGTCCCAAGCTCAATTAGATTTATTCAGAGAAGAGGAAGAACTGGAAGAAAGACATCTGGACGATTAATTGTATTGATTGCAAAGGATACAATTGATGAAGTGTATTATTGGATCGGGAAGAGAAAAATGGCATCGTCTAAAACCATGGGCGAAAAACTATCAAAAAAACTAGAGGCCGAAGAGATTACTAGTGAATCACTCGATAGTTTTCTTTAAGATTTATCTTGTGAATCATCAACTTCATCACTATTATCGCTACCAGGACCAACCATCTCTTCAGGTTTAACATCTTGATCCCACCTACCTTTAATGCCTTTTAACAGTGCAATAATTCCAGCAGCTATGATTCCAATTACTATTGCAAATAGAATGTTTCTGTCTTGTAGATGTTCTTCACATTCAATTTTGACTGGCGGTTGATCCTCTGGGTATTTGTAACATTCTGAAAATTCTTTGGTTTGAATTGTAATCTCCGTAAATTGTGAACCAAGTACACCTAATATTATGAAACCAACTGTAATTACTACAAGGCCGATCATGGTAAATCTAGTGTCACTCACACACATGATTTGGTCTTAGAATATTTTAAGAATGTCTAACATTATATTGTGCATCAAAAAAACCTCAATCAAATGTCAAATTGGGCAGATTTTGCAATAAGTGCGGTCAAACGCGGTCCAGAATTAGGTCAAATCAGCCAAGTTCAGGTTCATGAAGACAGGGGTAAAGAGTTTGGACCAGCAGTGATAGTTGATAAACACGCCATTGCATCTGATATAAAACGCGGTAAAAAATACATTACAATTTTCAAAACTAGTGAAACAGATTGGGAGCCAGGAGAATATGTTAGAACTTATGTTAAGGATGGCGAGGCTCACATAAGAACGGATGACAATAAGGTTGATTCTGACAATCTTGGCACATTACCAGATATAGAATAAAAATGTCAAAAATCAGTCAGATAAACTATGATATTCAGTTTGAACCAATTTTTACTAATTTCACATTCAATGGAATTGAGATTATTACCTTAACAACTACACCTACTACATCATTCACATTAAACGCAGCAGAACTTAAGATAAAAAATTGTCATCTAATTCATAAGGGTAAAACTATTAAGGCAAAATCAGTTTTAAACGTTAAAAAAGAAACACTAGTAATTCAATTTTCAAAAAAGGTTTCAGGTAAAGTAAAGATCTGTATAGATTTCACAGGTGAGTTAAATGATAGACTACTTGGATTCTATCGTAGTAAGTACAAAGATACATCAGGACAGACTAAATATTTAGCAACAACACAATTTGAAGCAGCAGATGCAAGAAGAGCACTTCCATGTTGGGATGAACCAGCAATCAAGGCAACGTTTGATGTTTCATTATTAGTTGATAGGAATATGACAGCAATTTCTAACATGCCTGAAAAAGTAAAAAAGAATGTCAATTCCAAAATACTGGTTGAGTTTCAAAGAACACCAATAATGTCAACATATCTTTTGTATCTTGGAGTTGGCGAATTTGAGTTTCTAGAAGATAAGTTAAGGAATATCAAGATTAGAGTTGTAACAACTAAAGGAAATAAGAAAAAGGCACATCTATCATTAGAGTTGACTAAGAAATTTCTTTCTGAATATGAAAAATATTTTGGAATAAGATATCCATTACCAAAACTCGATATGCTTGCAATCCCAGACTTTGCAGCAGGCGCAATGGAAAACTGGGGTGCGATAACATTCCGTGAAACTATTTTACTTTATGATCCAAAAACATCATCTACCAGAACCAAGCAATACATAGCTGAAGTAATCTCTCACGAAATTGCACATCAATGGTTTGGAAATTTGGTTACAATGGAATGGTGGAATGATCTTTGGTTAAATGAAAGCTTTGCCACATTCATGGCTACTAAGATAGTTGACAAGTTTTATCCTGAATGGGATTATTGGGATCAATTCTTAGACGATGCTATGAGTACAGCGATGAGTCTTGACTCTCTGAAATCGTCTCACCCAATTGATGTTGAAGTAAATCATCCTTCAGAGATTAGATCAATTTTTGATTCTATATCATATGATAAGGGTGGATGCATATTACGAATGCTTGAGCACTTTGTAGGAAAGAAAAATTTCCAAAACGGGCTGAAAAAATACTTGAAGAAGCATCAATACTCTAATGCCCAGGGAAGTGATCTTTGGAACGCAATTGGTGATGTTTCAAAACAACCAGTTGCTAAGATGATGAAGACATGGATTAATCAAATGGGATTTCCATTAGTTTCAGTTACAAGAAAAAATTCTACACTCTTATTAAAACAATCACGGTTTCTTCTTGAAGAAACCAAATCATCAAAAAAAGGCATTTGGTCAATTCCTCTGATCATTGAAGAGGGAAATGTTAGTAATAAAAAATTAATGACAAAGAAATCTGAATGTGTAAAGCTCAAAAATAAAGATCGAAATTTTATTCTAAATCCTGACAGGACTGGATTTTATCGTGTCCAATATGATAATCAGACATTAGAGAACCTATCACTTTTGATTGATGAAAAAATAATTGGTTATATTGACCGGTGGAGTATTCAGAACGATTATTTTGCTCAGATAGTTTCAGGTAAAAAAAATGTTCAAGGTTATCTTGATTTCATTACATCGTATTATGATGAGGATAATTATATTTCATCATTAAGCCTTGGTCATAATTTGTATTCACTTTACATAATTGGACATAAAGAAAAATTCTCTGATGAATTAAAGGAATACGCAGTTAATTTTCTTGGAACAGTAGTTGATAGATTAGGATGGGACAAAAAGAAGGGTGAAACACATACAGATTCACTTCTTCGTAGTTTCGCAATAGTAGTATT
>CAZMBA010000020.1:0-10436 GCA_964564665.1 uncultured Candidatus Nitrosopelagicus sp.
GCTCCCTTGAAAGTGCCATATTTTTTCCTGCAGTTCCCATAACAGAGCGATACATTTAGTAACTTTCAGCTAATTCTTCTTCGGTTATTCCAGTGGGTTTTTCTTTTAGTTTAGTATCAAGATATTGACCAACACGTGCATCTTTAAACCCAATTTCAAATTGTCTTAAGACTTCGTCACCACCTTTTGCAATTTTTTCTCGTGCTAATCTTAGAATATATGGATTCATTAGTTTGTAATCATCTAGGTAATCGAGATCTTCATCTTTATCAACAATTCTATCCATAGGCTCACTAAGATCAATTGCTATAATATGACCGTCCACAATATCCTCCCTAAGTAATGATTCATTTTTATCATCAAAATAATTTGTTGATGCATCAAAAAGTGCATTAAATACTGGAAATGTCATCTTTACAAAATTTGAATTTAAAATTCTTAGAACTCTATCATATAACACATCAAAGCTTTCAAGTTTTGCGCGTATAGGATCAATTTCCGATGAGTTTAATATAATTTCAGTAGAACCAACTTCTTCAGCAAATTTTTGTTGAGTCAAATTTGCTGATGAATCAGATTTAATTTGTTCTAGTAGATTATTTGTAAATCTCTTTGCAAATTCTGGAAATTTTTGTTCTGTTTCTTCTTTATAATGATTAAATTGTTTGTAACCTTTTGATTTAAACAATCCTTGTTTCATAACCTTTTTTCCAGCCTTTGTGCTCATCAATGCACCTTTACTGAAAACAGATTCGTCTTTTCCACTCACAGTTTCAAGTTTACAAATTGCTATTTATGCCTTCAATTATGATAAATGATGTTTTAGTCATTCGTTTTTTGCAAAAACCCTGTATTCTGAAATTATTGCACTACATTCATGACAAGTATACTGACCCCTCTCAACTAAAATCAGCTCGTCAGATATTGCCTCATTTTCTGCTTCCTCTACTTGTATTTTTGATGGACCATCAAATTCAGAATCACAGTTTTTACAAAAATATTTTTTCATTTTTTCTAAATCAAGTTTTTCAACTTTGGCGATAAACAATTTGCCTACACCTAGATCAGCATTTTTTACTTGTTCCTCTGAAATGTCTGCTATAAACCAGCCTCCAGAACCATGTAGTTGTTTCTCTACCAAATCAAACTTTGTTGTTAATCATTCAAATAAAAATACTTGTCAAATACATCACAACTAATCCTGCTGCCATTCCAAAAATTATAGAAATATTCGAAAATGAACCTGATTCTTGTTTGATAAATTGAAAAATTGACCAAACTACCTGAAATATTGCACCTGCACCAATTGAGAGAAATATTATCGTAAAAAATGGTGAAAAAGAAAATCCCCCAATCCAAGTACCAAATATTGCTGGGGTACCAGCGATTAATCCAAAAGCAATCAACTTTACTATAACTGATTTTGTTCGAGTGAGAGGAGCAGCTATGGCCAAACCTTCTGTTGTGTTATGTATTGCAAATCCAATAATCAAAAATGTACTTAATGCAACTTGACCAAGTGCAATAGCAGCACCTACTGCTAAACCCTCCCCTAAATTATGTAATCCAATTCCAATTGCAACCATTAGGGATATTGCCAATCCCTTTGATAGTTTAGAAAATTCAGTTCGTTTTATTAGCAGATTTCCAATTCCATATAACCCCAAGAATGATAATATGACTACTGTTGCAATCAGTAATTCGCCATTAAAGATTGGAGCAAGGTGATCATTTGAAATCTCAAATGCCTCTTCTATTGCATCTAATCCTAAAAATAATAAAAGACCGATAGTAAATGATAGAAAAAAATTGAAAGCGTTTTTACCTAATTTTTTTATAAATGGGTACCATAGTAAGCCAATCATTATTGGTACAACGCCAATAAGAAGTCCTATTATTCCAAGGAATCCAAATAATTCAGCATTTGGTTCTAATGAAGCGGATGCAGCATCAATCTGTTTTTCAAATCTAGTGCCGTCATCAATAGTAATACCAATGGCGTATGGCTGACCCTCGTTCCAATCATATGGAATTCTGACCAAGCCCGTCTCAAACCTTTTCAGATGTGAATCAGGTTCTATTGCTGCGGGTTGTATTCGATCATTTACATCTGCAACTACAACATTGACATCAATTGGACCGGTATTCCTTACAGTCGCACGAATTTCATTTTCAGTAAACTCAACTTTTTCAATCGATATATCAGGTAACACAATTCCAAATTGCAAGAATGTTGACGCAGGTCCTAAAAGAAATGCAATCAATATTGCTAATAATACAATTGGTGCAATAGCACTAATTGCAATTTTTGGTTTAGACGATGTCATCATACTCTATTTTAGTATCAAAATCATCAGCTTTTTCTTTTACAAGAAAACTACTGACCCAACCTTTTTCAGAAAACTCTGTGTTATGTGCGTGAAACATGTATAATCCAGGATATTTATATGAAAACTCTAGAATTTGCCTATCACCTTGTGACATTGTTAGCATGTCATTATATCCAGAAGGAACAGTGTCTGTCCCAGCAGGATAATGGTGGAACAATGTTCCGTGTAAATGGAAATTATTTACAGCATCAAATTCTAACACGTTGACTACATATGCACGTATCTTTTGATTTGTTGAAATTTCAATTGGATGGTGCTGATAATAAAATGGAATTGTATTTGCAGCGTAAAAGTTATTCTCACCATCAAAGTCTGTATCAAGTCCATTTAATACAAAGACAAATTCTTCTGCAGAATCACGTTCTTCTTTTGGGTCTACAATGTATACACCATACAATCCATGTGCAATATGTTCTTCAACTGGATGAACATGACAATGATACAAATGAAGACCTACTGGTTCTGCATAAAATTCATAAATGAACTTTCCACCGGTTCCAACATTTTCAAATACACCATCCATTTCAGCTTTATGAATTCCATGAAAATGTAAACTGTGAGGTTTTGAACCTTCGTTAGTAAAATGAATTCTAACTAGATCACCTTCAGTTGCTCTTATAGTTGGGCCTGGAACAGAATCATTAAAGGTCCAAACATTATAAAATACACCTGGAGAAACTTCCATGATTTGATCATCCCGTGCAGTTATGTAGAATTCACGAAGTATGGTTCCATCTTCTAAAACAGAAACCTCTCCATAATCAAAATTTTTCATAAATTCATCTGGATCAAAATCCAAAGCATCGCCGTCATATCCTATAGGATCAATAACATCGCCAGTAGTTTCTATGACTAAGCCAGTATGGGTAAGAAATGTCTTTGGTGTCTCTTCTGCAATAGTTACCTCAGGTATAATAAAATACAAACTTGAAACTGCAGCTATAACGACTAACATGTAAAACATCTTAGTTGATTGAACAGTATTTCTCATGTTTTCAAGTTAGTTATTTTGTATATAAAATTTAGCCTAGGCTAAATTTTTTAACCAGAACTAAATTTTAGATCGTCTGATCTAGAAATATGCCTAAAAAAGAAAAAATGGCGCCCTCGGCGGGATTTGAACCCGCGTCTCAGCCGTGACAGGGCCGAATTCTAGACCGGGCTATACTACAAGGGCAGTGTTTTCAAATAATAAAAGTGCCAGTTTTAAAGTTTCTAATTTGTAACAAATCTTGTAAAAGACTAAATTATACGCATCGGCAGAGACGCAGGGGTCTATAGCGCAGCCAGGTAGCGCACTGGCCTTTTAAGCCAGCTGTCGTGGGTTCGAATCCCACTAGACCCGTATTTATTTTGTTAAAGTTTTCACATGTTTGGTTAATGCGTCAAATGCTTTTTTTACATCAGTATTTTGTTTTCTAACAGTCTTCTTGTATAGCAAGATCTTTTTAGATCTGTGTGAGATCATTCTTATTTGTTCAGATGTTCCTGAAGATCCCTTAGATTTACGATTCTTTAATGATGATGATATGGTAGTATTTTGAATCAAATCTAAGAGACTCTTTGATTTTATTTGTTTTTGAGAAATCGAGTCAATATCATCTAGATTAAGATCTGATAGATTCTTTTTTGAGACATAAGCAATCTGAACTAGGTTTCCAACAATATTATGCGCTATCCTAAAAGGAATTTTCTTCTGGACGAGCTTTTCGGCCAAATCCAATGCAACAAGGTTACTTTCTTCTGTAGTAATTTTCATTTTTTCTTTGTTAACAATTACATCAGACAGCATGGATTTTATTATGATTAGTGCTGTGATTGAAATTTTTGATGTTGACCATATTGATGATTTGATTTGTTGCAAGTCTCTGCTATATCCAGAGGATAATCCTTTAGTTGTAGTTAATATCGATGTAAGATGCCCAATTACTTGTGAAGTTTTACCACGCGTGAGTTCCAAAATATCTGGATTTTTCTTTTGTGGCATTACGCTTGATGGTGAAGAAAAGTCATCAGACAATTCTAGGAAGGAAAATTCTGTGGATGACCATATAATGAAATCTTCGGAGAGACGGCTCAAATTTGTCATCATGATTGCAGAAGCAGCAACATATTCAGCCACAAAATCACGTGTGGTAGTTGCATCAATTGAATTCTCTATTAAATTTGGAAACCCTAACAATTTTGCAGTTCTATTACGGTCAATAGGTAGACTTGTACCTCCGACAGGTCCTGCACCTAATGGGCTTTGGTTTACTCTATTATACAATGAAAGAAATCTGTCAAGATCACGAAGTAAAGAATCAGAGTATGCAATAAGATAATGTGAAAAAAGCCCAACCTGTGCTTGTTGTAAATGGGTATACAATGGCATTATTGTTTTGATGTGTTTCTTTGCAAGAGTTAGTAATGTATTAATTGTTTCAATCAAGCATTGAGAAAGAATGTTTACATCGTCACGTATCTTCATTCGTATATCGAGAGCAACTTGATCATTTCGTGATCTAGCGGTATGCATTTTTCCACCAATTTCTAATCCAGTCTTTTTTATTACAAGTGATTCTATCAACTCGTGAATATCTTCTGGTTCAAAATCTGGTTGAGAAATATTTCCTCCCTTAAGATCTTCTAAAGATGAAAGAATGTTTTTTAGTTCTTTTTTGTTTAAGAGTTTATTCTCATACAGCATTATTACATGTGCCTCACTCCCCATTATGTCATAAAATGCAATATCTGAATCATCAGAAATGGATGATACGTATCCTAAAGTTATGTCATCAAGGTTTTTTCCAAGTCTTGAACGGTACATGGTTTAGAATTCAAAATCGCTATATATAGCATCATTGGATTAAGCTCAATGGCACAAGATGTAAAACAACTCCGAGTTAAAATTTTTGATGAGCTTTCCAAAATTGTTGACCCTGAGATTAACACAACGATAACTGAACTAGAACTGATTGATGAAGTTGATATTGCAGACGAATCAGTAAAGATAGATCTGCATCTAACAAGTCCATTCTGTCCAGCTGTTTTTGGTTTTAAGATATGTCAAGACATACATGATAATTTACTTAGCATAGATGGCATAGATGATGTCAAAGTAAATGTCTCAAATCATTTTATGGCAGAACAGATTAACAATCAAGTAAATAATAGCCCAAATCCTCACAAGAAGGATTAATCCCTTATTCCTAACAGATAACTTCTAAGCATCTGTATTCCCATGGCTGGATCAACCCCCTTTGGACACACTTGACTACAAGACCCAGCAGCATGGCATCGCCAAATTCCATGAGATTCATCAATAATTTTTAGTCTAGTCTTTTTGCCTTTGTCTCTCGTATCTGCAATGTATCTATAGGCTTGTGCTAAGGCTTGTGGACCAACAAAACTTGTGTCCATAGCCATTGTTGGGCAAGCCGAATTACAGAGACCACACTTAATACAACTGGAAAACTGGATGTATTTCTCTACGTCATCAGGAGTCTGAAGTGATTCTTTAATTCCTTCTCCTGGTGTTATTTCAGAGTCTTTACTAACAACATAAGGCATGATTTTTTTATGATTGTTGATTAACCTCGTAAAATTAACTGCAAGGTCTCTAACCACTGGAAAATTATCCATTGGTTCAACAGTTATACTATCAGTATCTAATTCAGAAATCTTTGTAAAGCAAGCTAGTGCAGGTCTACCGTTGATTTTCATACCACATGAACCACATGATGCTTGTCGGCAAGAGTATCTAATACCAATTGAATGATCAAGATGGGATTTCACATCTAATAATGCATCTAGAACTGTAGTCCAACTTTCAATTGGAACAATGAATTCGTCAAACTTTTCTTCAGAATTAATTGTTGGATTACTCCGTTTAATGCGAAGAGTTATTGATTTTGTGGATGATACAATTGTCTGTGATCTTTCCTCTGACACTTTTTGAGATACTGAACTCATCATACCATCCCCAGATGAGCCATCAATATTGTTCTGGTTCCATATGCAATTAATATAGCCATGGCTGCAACGCATCCATAGCTAACCGCTTTTTCATATGTTGGACCCTGCTTTATTTCCAAAAGAATTACACGTAGGCCATTGAAGCCATGAACCGAAACTAAGATTAAAAGTAACTCAAGTAAAATTGCGTATCCAAGCATTTCATAATTTGCTAAGACATTTTCAAATTCCAATGATTCATGAAAGTCTTGAGTCATTCGCATTAGAATGTGAATGACAGTTAGGAATACTGCACCTAGTGCTGTACCATAGTGAATTTTCATGACAACGCTTTCTTTCATTAGCATCATCCGAACATCACTGTAATTCCATACCACATTGCCAATGCAGCGATTCCAATAGTTGCATAAATACACGCCTTTCCTTTCATATTAAGCGATTGAGGTTTGTATGGATAGTCTGGTCTTTGTGCTTTCCCTACACCATAACCCATCTGAACTAACATTAATCGTATACCGTTTCCTGTATGAAAAACGCACATGCCAATTACAAGTGCTAAGAAAATATGACCTTCAGTTGTCTGAGTCATTGCTAACATCTCGTCCCAAACTTCTTTTCCGTTCAGAATATTGCTTGTTTCATAGATATGAGCGATAAAGTATGCCAACAAACCCAAACCTGTTATTCGCATCAGAATCCAAGCAAATCTTTCAATACCAAATTTACCATACTTTGCAGGATTTATCCATCCTTTGATGCCTTCTCTTGATTTTGGTTCTTTTTCCATCAGTATTTCCTCTCCACTGGTTTGTATTTAGTAATAGTGACTGGGTGCTTCTTCATAATTGGTTCGCTTGGATCATAATATGCTAAAGTGTGATGTAAGAAATTAGTGTCGTCTCTAGTTGGATAATCGATTCTAGCATGGCCTCCACGCGTCTCTTTTCTATTAATTGCCCCTAATAATACCACTTCAGCAACCCTGAACATGGAATCAACTTCCATAACGTTTGAGAAATTTGTATTGTATTCTTTAGCCTGGTCATCAACATGTTTCCAAGTTTTTATTTTTAGTTCTCTAATCTTTTTTAGACCATCAATAAGATCATTTTCTGTCCTGTAAACATATGCCTTTTCATTTAATGTGTCACTGATTTCCTGTTTTACTTCATATGGGTTAACTTCACCTTTTCCACGAAAAATTCCATCGTAAATTCTAGTTTCTTCAGCAGTAACAAGATGATTAGGAAATTGCGGTGTTGAATGCTCCTTTTCAATATAATCAACTGCAAGTGAACCAGTAATTTTTCCCCACACAATGCATTCAGATGTGGAATTTGCACCTAATCTATTTGCACCATGAACACTATTACATGCTGCCTCTCCTGCAGCCCAAACTCCTTGTAATTCTGCTGCACCATCAATATTCGTATGTATCCCACCCATCATATAATGGCAGACAGGTCTTATGTCTAACATTTCCTTTGCAGGATCAACGCCTGAAAACTTAATTGAAATTTCCCTAATTCCTCCTAATTTTGCCTTTATTCTTTCATCACCAATATGTCGCAAATCAAGTTTCATGCATTGAACTCCTGTTTCATGATCAAATCCACGGCCTTCATTAATTTCAGTCATAATGGATCTGGATACTATATCTCGTGGTGCAAGTTCCATTTTTCCTGCAGCATAGTTTTTCATAAAGCGCTCACCTTGATTGTTAATTAGATAACCGCCTTCACCTCTTGCGCCTTCTGTAATTAAAATTCCAGATGGAAGTATTCCAGTTGGATGAAATTGCACAAATTCCATATCTTTTAATGCCATTCCAGCACGATATGCCATATCAAGTCCATCAGGTGTTGATGATAACGCATATGTTGAATAACTATAGATACGTCCAGCACCACCAGTTGCAACAATTAATGCTTTACCTTTTATTGTGTAAAATGTACCTGATGATAATTCAATTGCAGTTATTCCACAAAACTGTTTTCCATCATGAACAATGGATGTGATAAACCACTCATTAAGAAATTCAATATTATCAAATTTTTGACAAGTATCGTAGAGTGTTTGCATCTCAAAAAAACCAACTTTATCAATTGCATATGTTGCTCTTGCAAAACTATATCCACCAAAATTTCGTTGATCAATTTTTCCATTTTCTTTACGTGACCATGGCATGCCCCAATGTTCTAATTGATAAATTTCATCTGGCATCATTTGACAAAGTCTTTCAGCTACATCTTGATCAGCTAAAAAGTCACTGCCTTTTACCGTATCATAAATATGGGACTCGATTGTGTCACCTTCATCTTCTTGAATCACTGCAGCTGTACCACCTTCGGCTGAAACAGAATGAGAACGCATTACTTGTGTTTTTGCAATAACACCAATCCTGATTTTATCACTCTTCTTTGCTGCTTCAATGGCTGCTCGTAATCCTGCCAATCCAGAACCCGCAATGATCAAATCATATTCTATAGAATTAGACATCTAATGTGTTGATTTCAAATAGGTTACTTATGTATTATAACAAAAATCTCTGGATCGAATGGTTAATATATATCACTAGTGATATCACTAGTGATGATTTCCGAATGGTTTCAAAGAGTTGGAAGTTCAGTTCCTAGAGGTTTTTCTAGATACTATATTCTTGAATTATTACAAAAGAAACCACATACAGGAAAAGAGATCATTGACACTGCAATAAAACAGAGTGGTGGTAGGTGGAAACCCTCACCCGGTTTGATTTATCCATTATTGGGCAGATTACTAGAGGAGGAGTTGATTGAAGAGGCAAAAAATGGCAAATATCAAGTATCAAAAAAAGGGAAAAACACCTTAAATGATCTAGAATCATTCAATGACATAATAAGAAAGCAATTAGATACAATATTCCGTGTTGGGAATGTTGGAAAATTTGTTGCCATGGACGTTTTAGAAAGAGTGACCATTTTGGGAAATTTACTTAGCTCAAATGTTGAAAAAATGACTAAAAGTGAAGCTGAAAAATATAGAAAGTTTTTAGAATCTGAACTAAAAAAAATTGATGAAGTTTCAAAGCCCAAATAATTCTTGATCACATTAATTGATAAATAAAACATGTGGAATTATCATTCATGAAGAATCTTAGAAGCCTAATTAACAATAAGAAAAAACCACTTGTAGTTCCAGGAGTTTATGATGCAATTGGAGCAAAAATTGCACAGAAGATTGGTTTTGAGGCGATGTTTCAAACAGGTTATGGTACATCAGCCACATTACTTGGAATGCCAGATTATGGGTTTATTGGTGCAACAGAAACACTAGATAATGCAAGAAGGATATCAAATGCCATATCAGTGCCATTAATTGTTGATATTGACACTGGGTATGGAAATGCATTAACCGTTAGAAAATTAATTCAGGAGCTAGAAAATGCCGGTGTTTCAGGTGTATTTTTAGAAGATCAGAAATGGCCAAAAAGATGTGGTCATATGAAGGGAAAAGATGTTATTCCAAGAGAGGAGTATGTAGAAAAGCTACAGTCTGCAATTGATGCTAAATCTAGTAAAGATTTCATTATTGTTGCTAGAACAGATGCAAGGGCGACTGAAGGTTTAGACAAGGCCATTGATAGAGGAAATTACTACAAAAAAATAGGTGCAGATGTAATCTTTGTTGAAGCACCAAAATCTCTAGAAGAGATGAAAAAAATTGGAAAATCGATAAATGCCCCATTAGTTGCTAATATGATAGAGGGTGGAGCCACTCCTATAAGTTCAGCATCCAAATTGAATAAAATGGGATACAAGATAATCTTATACCCCCTATCAATTTTATACGCAAACACATTTGCAACATTAAAAATCTTGCATGAATTGAAAAATAATGGAACAACTATAAAATTAAAAAATAATCTTGTTCGATTTGATCAATTTAACGACATTGTTGAACTATCAAAATACAACAAACTTGAAAATAAATATTCAAAATAAAAAAGAAAACTAGTAAAGATGAATTATGAATTTCTCTTTACTTCGATTTCAATTGTTGAAACATTTCTTGTTTTTCCGTCTTGTGACTCTAAACTTTCTGAGCCTA
>CAZMBA010000021.1:0-7527 GCA_964564665.1 uncultured Candidatus Nitrosopelagicus sp.
GACTTTACAATCTTGAAATTTTTTAATCATAAATTCAAAGTCTTCTTCTACAGAGCCTACTAGACTCACAATGATTGGTACATTTTCATTCGGTCTTATCATTTCAGCAAAATTTTCTGCTCCTGGATTAGATAGTCCCACTGCGTTAATCCATCCTCCACCTTTAACACTGAAAATAGTTGGATTTGGATATCCTTCCCACGGTTCCTTGCTTAGTGATTTGGTAACATCTGCACCAGCTCCAGCATCATATAATCTCTTGAATACATCAAGTGAAATTCCTAAAATGCCTGATGCAAGAATGGTTGGTCTCTCCAAAGTCAAAGAACCGATTGAAGTTGAGAGGCTTGAATTCACTTTGAAAATAGTGGGTATAATTCTCTTATAACAGTTGGTTTGGCGTCTGTTGCGAACTTTTTTAATAAGGTTTTTTTTGGCTTAATGCATGCTATCAGTTATTCTTACCGAATTAGGAATAGGTGTGTTCGATAATGATAAATGTGTAAAATCATTTGCCTTTTCTGAACCAGCTGAGGATTATGTTTTTGTAAAGAAGGGTAAGTCAAGATTGAGTGATCTTTCAAAGTTCCTATTTAATGAACAGAAGGATGTTACAGTCAATGATTCAGCACTTAACGACTTGCTAAAGAAAAAAGATATTGAATCACAGATGATGTCAAACGTTGAGATGGAAAATATTCAGTTAACTAAACCAACAATTCTTGTCAACGCAAACTTTGCTCAAGATGAAAATGATGCCATGGAAAAACTCAGAGAGTTTGCAATTAATTTGTCATCGTCTAAAGTCACACAAGTCTCAGAAAGTCCAGACCTTCACATTATACAGGCAATCAATACTTTAGATGACACTGATAAAATAATTAACGGTATAAGTTCAAGACTACGCGAATGGTATGGACTTCATTTTCCAGAACTTGATAATATTATAGATAGCATTAATGGCTATGCACAAATTGTTCTGGCAGGAAAAAGAGAAAACATTAAGGATGATGTATTTGTTAATGCTGGATTTCCTGACTCTAAAGTTCAAATGTTATCATTAGTAAAGGAAAAAAGCCGTGGTGGGGATATCACAGATGAAAATCTTCAAGTTGTTCAAGGACTTGCAAAAAACATTATTGAGTTATTTGATTTACGAAAAAGTTTAGAAACTCAAATAGATGAACAAATGAAAAAAAATGCACCGAACATAACTGCAGTGTTAGGTACTACAGTTGGTGCAAGAATACTTGCAAAGGCTGGAAGTCTAGCTAAATTAGCAACAATGCCGGCAAGCACAATTCAAGTTCTTGGAGCTGAAAAGGCACTATTTCGTGCATTGAAGACTGGTTCAAATCCTCCAAAACATGGTCTGCTTTTCCAACATGCAGTTGTACATGCAGCACCAAGATGGCAGAGAGGAAAAATTGCCAGAGCTATTGCAGCAAAAGCAGCAATTGCTTCAAGAGTCGATGTGCATGGTGGCGGATTGAACAACACATTACTTGATAAATTAAACATTAGAGTAAAAGAAATTGAAGAGAAATATACCGAGCCTGTAAATAAACCAAGAAGCGAAAACAAGCCTAGATTCCAAAGAAATTTTGATAGAAACGATAGATCACATCAGAAGAAAAAATCTGGAAGATTCAAGAATAGAAAACGTAGGAATTTTGGACAACGATAAAAATATTTTCTGGTTTAATGTTGACGGTGAAGAGAAAATTGCCACCGAAAACTTGGTTCCAGGGAGACAAGTTTACAAGGAAAAGCTACTTCTGAAAAAAGGAATTGAATACAGATTATGGGATCCTTTCAGAAGTAAGCTAGCCGCATCTGTAATGAACGGTTTAAGAAATTTTCCATTTGATGAAAAATCAAGCGTACTATATCTTGGTGTCTCAACTGGCACAACAATTAGTCATATATCAGATATCATTGGCCCACATGGAACAATCTTTGGAGTAGAACATTCAAGCAGAGTTGCTAGAGATTTTTTAGATCGAGTTGCAGTTTATAGAAAAAACATCGTGCCAATTATTCAAGATGCACGTAACCCAAAGGAATACTTCTCAGTTTTCAATAAAGTTGATGTTGCTTATGTAGACATTGCTCAACCTGATCAAACAAACATTGCGATAGAAAATTGTAAAATGTATCTTAAATCTAATGGTTATTTGTTTTTGGTCATTAAAGCAAGAAGCATAGATGTAACAAAAAACCCAAAACATATCATTGACTTGGAAGTAAAAAAATTAGAATCAAGCTTTCAAATACAACAAGTGATTGATCTCGCACCGTATGATAAAGACCATGCTATGGCAATTGCAAAATCATTATCCTAGTTTCTTTCCATAATCTTTTGAACAGGCTTCCAACTCATACGAATGAATGACGGAGGGTTTTTCTTTGAAAGTATTTTTTTAACTACACGCATAGTTTTCTTATCAGATGGATAACCACTCCCCAGATCAAAATTTGTTTTTAATCTATTAATAGATCTATCACGACTTACTTTTGCAATTATTGAGGCTGCTGCAACAGCGACAAATCGACTATCTGCATGATGATATGATTTTATTTTTGCATTTGATGATAGTGAAGAAATTTCTTTTCCAAATCTCTTGTAGTCCACATCACACGAGTCAACATAAGAAATATGAGATTTGAGTTTTGAAACTACTTTTGCCATGGTTTTTGCTTCTAGATGGTTTAGATTATGTTTGATAACACTACGATCTATTGTTTGCGGGGGAATTCGCACGACATGATAATCATCAACAATCTTTGTTATTTTTTTATATAATGTCTCACGCATTTTTGGTGATAGTTTTTTAGAATCTCGTACACCAATGGCTTTTAGTTTTTTAAGATTCTTCTTTTCTATTGAAATTCCAGCAATCACTAGAGGACCAATCATAGATCCCCTACCTGCATCATCAATTCCACAAATTTTCATGACAAACCTAGTGATTTACACTAAATAATATAGGTGAAAGATTTGTAAGAGCTAATTACATAAAATGAATTTCGATATTACCGAGATTGTAGAAGGAACAACTAGATTTAAAATTCCTATTGGTGCAATAAACGAAAAAGTTCCACCAAAGGAACCTGCTTTTTTTAATCCCAAAGCAAGTTTGAATAGAGATTTTTCTATAATTGCTTATTCATCTTTTTGGAAAAATTTCAAACATCCAAAACTTTTTCTTGACGGCCTGTCAGGAATGGGTGCTAGAGGATTACGTGTTGCAAACGAAATTAACGATGTTGAAAAAGTAATTGCAAATGATGTTAATCCAAATGCTTTACAACTTGCAAAGGAATCATCAGTACTTAATTCACTAAAAAATTTTGAAATCTCTGAAAATGAAACGTGTAGATTTTTTAGTCTGCATTCAAGAAAAAATAATAGAGGTTCAATAGTGGATATTGATCCATTTGGATCTCCATCAAAGTACATTGATTGTGCTATAAGGGCAACAATGCATGGAGGGTTATTATCGGTTACAGCTACCGATTTACAAGTTTTACATGGGTTATTCAACAATGCTGCAAGACGTAGATACTATGGTGTTCCCATTAAAACAAAATTTAGTAACGAGATTGCGATTAGGCTAATTATAGGTTGTATCTATTTGATCTCATCTCGATTAGATATCACAGTAGAGCCAAAATTTGTGGATAATGATCTACACTATTACAGAGTATACCTGAAGATCTTGAATAAGCCTGATCAGGAAGATCAAATGGGTTACATGGTTTATTGTAAACAATGTGGAATGCGGGGCACTACAAAAAATATTATAACTGAATGTAAACTTTGTAAAGGTAAAATTGAGACTGCAGGTCCATTATGGATTGGTAAGATTTTTGATGAGGATTTTGTAGAAACTATGCAAAGTGAGGTGGAAAATCTTATTGTAAACAAAAAATGTGCTACCATTTTAGAAAAATGTTATGAGGAGGCAAATTTACAACCTGCCTATTATACGTTAGATGAGATTGCATCACGTATGAAATCTGCCCCATTAAAGTTAGAAAATGCAATCCAGAAGTTACAGGCTTCTGGATTTAATGCTTCCCGCACATCACTAAATCCATCTGGCTTTAGAACAGATTGCCAAATTGACGATATACTAAAAAATCTTGCAAATTAGTGAAGCCCCATACCAATGCAGTATAACTCACTGCTAGGTTTCCTACTAGCTTTAGGCTTGGTGAGCTTTGTTTTAATGAATTTCTTTCTTATGAAATCATAAAATTCTGATGAATATTCTCCGTCAAATACTTTGAACAAGGCATTACCCTTCTTCTCTAACACTTTATCCATAATCTTTACCGCACTATAATTTAATGAAATTTGTATAGAATGATCAACTGACCAATTTCCAGATACTTGAGGAGATAAATCACAGATAACAGAATCAGCTTTTCTACCAAAAAATTCCAAGATATCTTCAACTATATTTTCGTCGTCAATATTTCCTTGAATGAACTTCACATCAGGTAAATCTTCAACAAACGAAGTATCAATTCCAAGTATCTTACCCTGGTTTCCACTTAATTTTTGTGCAACTTGACTCCAACCTCCTGGTGCACATCCAAGATCAAGTACGTATGAACCTGGGCCAATAATTCGATAAGATTTGTTGAGCTCTTTTAGTTTGTATGCAGCTCTACTTCTAAAGCCTTGTTCGTGGGCCAGTTTTCTATATTGGTCTTTTTTTGCATCAAGTAATTTCATTTTTTCTTCTTTGAGAATTCAGTAATAACCCAATCTTCAATCAATTGACAGTAAAGAGGACTAGGCTCGGGATATGTATTTGCAACATCACATTTTTGCTCAACTGGACATGTTAAACATGGTGATTCCTGAAGTGACTCAAGAGAAATTGGTGTCTGTTCAATTATTAATTTGTATGTCCATCTACCCTTTTGCAGGATCTTTTCTCTAGATATCAAACCTCTTCTTTCTAACCGCAATGCAAGTCGTGAACCATCACGACTTGACAGTTTTAATTTTTTCCAGAGATCACTTTGTAGCATTCCATTATCTTCGTAATCAGCAACTATCTCACATACTTTATTGGTGATTTTATCCATGTCAATTTTTTCAATTTGAAAGTTACGTATTTGCTCATCAGAAAACTGTTCTTCTATTTCCTCTTCAGGAGTTTTTGCTTCTGCTTCTGCCTTTGCTTTTGCTTCTGCTTCTGCCTTTGCTTTTGCTTCTGCTTCTGCCTTTGCAGCTTTCTTTGCTTTTTCTTTTGCCGCCTTTGCAGCTTTCTTTGCTTTTTCTTTTTCTGCCTTTGTGAGTATTTTTGGTTTTACTGGCTTTACGGCCTTCTTTGGTTTTACTGGCTTTACGGCCTTCTTTGGTTTTACTGGCTTTACGGCCTTCTTTGGTTTAGGTTGTTTCCCTTCTTTTTTTAATTTGGCTTTAAGTTCTGCAAGTTGTTTTTTGATTTCATCCGCTGCATCATTTAATTTCTCTTTTTCTGTCAATTTTCATCCTAAAATTTTTTATTTAAAATCCTCATCATTTAACAATTATAGTCTCATCAAATGATATTACACCTTTATACTTTTCATCATAAATCTCAATTACAATCTTATATGTTCCTAATTCTGATAATGTTTCTGAATATTCTTCTCCTATTGGAAGACTTTGCTGAGTTTTCATAAAGCATTGTTTTAAGAATCCACTCTGTGTAACGACATTCTCATTAGAGCCAACTATGTGATATAGTGTAATGTAAAGATCTCCACAATCAAAATTTTTGTTATTAACCTTAATCTCAAACTCGACTTTTTCAGAAATAGAATATGTTTTTTCTAATCCAATAATGGCTAAATCATTTCCTTGTTGTATAGTAGTTAAACCATCGCCAAATTGCCACATATCAAATTCGCGCTGACCATCATTTAGGGCCTCAGCCATGACAAATGTTCCTAAAGAGACTGATAATATGATAGGTAAAATATAAACAATAAACGGTGATTTGTTCATTTTGACTTTAATTCAAGTCTCACGTATATCAATTTAGTCATAATTTAGTTAAACGTTTAAGATAATTTGGTCATGTGAGTTAAATTCGAGGCATATACTGCTTATTTGTGCGATTAAGAAAATTTAGAGTTCGTGCTTATCGTTGTATTCATGATTCTGGCGAAATTAGGGTTGGTGACTTGGCTGCCTTTGTTGGAAGAAATGAAAGTGGAAAAACTACTATTCTAGAAGCATTAACATTGTTGAATAAAGAGCAACATCTTTCAGAACTTGATCTTTGTGATGAACTAGTTGAAGATTTAAAATCTGAAGTTAAACTTGCTGAAGGTGAATTCATACTTAATCATCAAGAGACCAATTTACTAAAAGAAACATTTCCAAATGTTCCAGAAATCAAAAAGATTAAAATTTTTAGAACAAATAAAAATCCAATTCCGCAATATGATTTTGGAGATGTTGAAATTAGTGATGCAGAAAATAGTGGACTCAATTCATGGGAGAATTTTAGAGAACAAGTTAATGCATTTTTAGATACAATACCAAATCACATTAGAATAAAACTTGATGCAACATTTTTCGAAGGAGTGGCACCTGAAACCGAAGAGATTTTTAGGAATTCTATGGCTGAGTTTGGAAATACTCTACATGTGTTAGCCGTTGATGAGACTCAGATTATATCAGAATGGGGAAAAATTGTTGATAGTCCAACTACAAACTTTCAAAATCTATTAGTAGGAACAACAGAAAAAATGGCATTAGAGAATTTCATTGAAATTAACTTACATCCAAGATTTGTCTATTTTTCAGATTATAAGAAAATTATTGGTAACGTTAATCTTAATGAATACTCTAAAGAACGAACTTCAAGTATTGAATATACAGAAGATGAGTTTGATAAAGCTGAAACGGTTGATAATTTATTCTATCTTGCTGAATTAGATATTGATGAATTAGAGGAGTGTAAAAATAGCCCTTCACAACTAATCAAACTTCTTAATACTTGTAGCAAAAGATTAACTGAGAAATTAAATCCAGCATGGAAGGGTGATGCAATTCACGTAGAACTAAGATTAAATCCAAATAACGTAATGAGTGTTGTAATATCTGACGTACATAAAGATGGAACAGTAACAAACACTGGTCTTCTAAATAGAAGAGCAGAAGGATTCAAATGGACATTTTCATTTATAGTGAATTTTGCAGCTGAAACACAAAAGGCAGAACTAAAAGAAGCAATTTTACTACTTGATGAGCCAGCTAGAAACCTGCATCCAACACAGCAAAGAGGGATATCAGATTTATTGAAAAATTTAGCTGGCTCAAACCAAGTTCTATATGCAACACACTCACCATATATGATCTTTGATTATGCGCCAGGAAATCTACTTGTTGTAGAACTTGAAAAGAAAAAACACCTCAGTAGAATTTTCTATGATTACTGGAATGCAGACGATTCCACTCTAACACCAATTCTGTATGGACTTTCTAGAGGTTTAGTTGAATCTATTGTTGAT
>CAZMBA010000022.1:0-4301 GCA_964564665.1 uncultured Candidatus Nitrosopelagicus sp.
ACCTACAAAAATTTTCAGATCAGGTTGAACAACCTTGGTAATTTTTCCTATTTGCTCCATTAAATTTGAACTTGTTTGCATTCTACCAGCAGTATCAACTAAAACACAGTCCACTTTGTGTGATTTTGCATACAAAACAGCGTCTCTTGCTACTGATGCTGGATCCGAGCCATAGTTCTGTGCAATGATTTTGAGATTGAGTTTTTTGGCATGCTCACGGAGTTGTTCTATTGCACCAGCACGAAATGTATCGGCGGCAGCAATAGCAAGAGAAAATTTTGAATTTTTTAATAAATTTGCGACCTTTGCGAGTGATGTGGTTTTTCCAGTGCCATTAATCCCTACAAATACTATAATGAATGGTTCGCCAGTTTCTTTTTTAGCCTGAATACGTGAGATTAAATCAATATTTCCTGCCCCATCGAAGGTTTCATTGATGAATTGAATTAGACTTTGTTTGACAAAGTTTTCTATGGTCTTTTTTTCAACCTTGACACCAATTAGTTTCTCCTTTAGACTTTTTTTGATGGAGTCAATTACCTCTATTGCGACATCTGATTCAAGTAGACTGATTTCAAGTTGAAAAAGAACCTCATCAACATCCTTCTCCTTAAGCTCTTTTTCGCTAAACCCTTTAGAGACATCAGAAAATGCTTTTTTGAGATTATCAAACATTGTTTATTTCGTTGGATTTTGTGATTTTTGCATCAAGCTCTGCATTTGTTGTTTTCCGTGTTCAAGGTTTGCTGCAATTTGCTGTCGTTGTTGATTTGTGTCTTGTAATGCAATCTCTAATTCCTTAAGCCTAGATTCAAGATAATTAATTGCGTCGGTATGATTCTTTTCAATAGCAACACCTGATCCTACATTTACGATGATTTTTTCATTTGAGTTGACTTTTGATTTCATGAAGACACCCAACCCTAGAGGAACCAAACTGTCAGATTCAGGCTGTGTACTTATTCCCTTAATAGAATGAATCGCAGAATTTGCCTCACGTATTATGTTAATGATAGAACTTTCTTTTTGTGTCAATTCTCCAAAAAGATTCTCTAACATCTGCATCTGATAAAGTAACTGCTGTGTTTGCTCTTCACTCATGATTAATGACTAACTCTTTGGTGTATAAATTTAACAGTAGTAGAAATAAAAAAAGGAAAAAAGCGAGAATTACTTTGCTTTTGATAGTCGGTTATCGACTTCTTCCCAATTAACTACATTCCACCATGCGGCTATGTAGTCAGGTCGTTTGTTTTGATACTTGAGATAGTATGCATGTTCCCAAACATCTAGACCCAATAAAGGGATAAGACCCTCTGTTCTAGGACTAGTCTGGTTTGGCATAGATTTGTACTCAACATTTCCAGATGATGGATTGTATACGAGCCAACCCCAGCCACTTCCTTGAATTGGAGCTGTTTTGCTTGAAAACTGTTCTTTAAAATCAGCAAAGGATCCAAAGGAAGCATTGATAGCATCAGCTAATGCTCCGCCAGGTTCACCACCACCATTTGGTTTCATATTATTCCAAAATAGTTTGTGGTTGTCGTATCCACCACCATTGAAATTAATTGCACCTCTTACATCTTCTGGAACGTCATTGATATTTGATAAAATATCAACAATATCTTGATCCTGCATTTCAGGACTCAATTTTTCTAATGCAGCATTCATCGTATCAGTATATTTTTGATGATGTTTTGTGTGATGAATCTCCATTGTCTGAGCGTCAATATGAGGTTCTAATGCATCGTATGCATAAGGCATCTCAGGAAGTGTATATTTTCCCATAAAGATTCATGCTCTAATTGCAATTTATTGTTTTACAAGTAAGGCATTTTTAGAGATAGAAATGAATGAAAATATGTGGAATTATAGGATTTTTTTGTCCATTGTCACTATTTCAGTGATATCACTTTTCTTTAGTGGATATTATTTTGATGAAATCGGGGAGTTGTTTTTGGAAAATAGCGGTCCTTATGTTGGTGCAGATTATCCAATAAAACAAGGTTCAGATGGAACTGGAATCAAAATTGCCGTAATTGATACTGGAGTTAATTTTGCACATCCAGATTTTGTAAAACTTGGGAAAAACTCAGATCTTTTGAAGGGGTATGATTTTGTTGATTTGGATAGATTTCCACAAGATGTTAACGGTCATGGTACACAAGTAGCAGGTATAATATCAGCGAATGGTCAATTACAAGGAATCGCACCAGAAGCAGAAATTTTTGCATATAGGGTTTCTGAAGATGGTGAGTCTGTGCCATCAAGCTTAATTGTGAAAGCAATAGAGCAAGCAATGCTAGATGACGTTGATATCATTAACATTAGTTTAGGAGTAAATATGACGCATAACGAAATCGAAAAAATGGTTAGCGAAGCAGTAAATAGTGGAATTATTATCGTCGCAGCTGCTGGAAATAATGGTCCTGATGAAGGTACTATTGGTAGTCCTGCTAGAAATCCAAACGTAATTACCGTTGGTGCAACATATAACAACAGAGAATCCAGTATGGTTTCAACACTTGAGATTGATGGAGAACATTTCCAAGTCTTACCGATGTTAGGTGCTAATGTAATACCTGAACCAATAATAGAGGAAATTGAATTTGTAAAATTTAGTCGAGAGCAAGATTTTGAAAATATAGATGTGAATGGTAAAATTGTACTTGCGCAGAGAGGCGGAGAATCTTCTGATGAGATTGTTTACTTTTCGGATAAAGAAAAATTTGCGGCAATAAATGGGGCAAAAGCAATTATTGTTTATAATAATAAGCCCGGAATATTTTTTGGTGAGTTGATACATGAATTTGTACCAGAAGGGTACCAACCATCAATTCCATCACTTTCAATGACTATGGAGGATGGTGTAAAATTAAGACATATGGTGGATGAAAATATTATCGGTTCTCTCAATGTTTTCAATCATCCTGACTTTATTGCAACTTTTAGTTCACGTGGTCCTGTGTCTCCATTTTATTTTAAACCAGATCTGGTTGCTCCAGGAGTTTTTGTTAATACAACATCAGTCAAAGACTACTATAATATTACGAGTGGCACAAGTTATGCTGCGCCACATGTAGCAGGCGCTGCAGCTCTGTTATTAAACAAAAATCCCAATTTCACGCCTGAACAGATCAAATCAATTTTGATTACTACATCGGATGTTATAACGGATGAATATGGGAATAAGTTTGATTTCAATACTGGTGGTTCTGGTAGATTAAATATTACAACTGCGTATAACTCTGAAATCGTATTTTTGCCACCAACTTTGAAATTCGATTTATCACACGAGGAAAAATCTCAGACAAAAAATCTAGAAGTACAATCAGTCGGGAAGCAAATTTCCAATCTAAAATTAGAATTCCCTGAATCTGACTACATTGATTTCAACTACAAACTAACTGATGGTTTATTGCAAATCACTGCAAAGTCATCTTCATCTGAAATTACCCATTTTGAAGGCCGTGTGATTATTACCCATAATGAAATTCAATATCAAATTCCAACCATTGTTAGAGTTTCTGAAGCGTCGATGCATATTCTCAAAGACAGTAATGGATTAACTTTTCAAATTACAAGTCCATTAGACTGGACTTATGCAAAAATTACTATCACAAATGCCAGTACGTTAGATAAGGACTCCTTTTCAATTACGCCAGATAAGAATTCCCCATTAAAAATATACGCTACTGGAGAATACTGGGTCGAAGTAAATATCAAAGCTGATAAAATATCATTTGATGTTTATGATACAATCACGATAAATTCAGAATCAACTAGTGAGAAATCAGTTGTATCAGATTTAATTGTGTCAGAACGACCGTTGATAATTCTAGTGATTATTTTCGGAATTGTCATTGTTGTAGGAATAGGAATTAGAAATAGATAATACTGTGCGTAAATTTTGAAGTAAAGAGTTTAATTCTAAATATCCATTTTTCAAATTGTGGTGACGTGGCAGAGCGGTTATGCGTGAGCCTGCAAAGCTTATCTAAAGGGGTTCGACTCCCTTCGTCACCTTTCAACTTTTATCATTCCATTCATCCATGGATGCAAAGTGCAGTAGTATGGATAAACACCAGACTCTGTAAATGTATAAGAAAATTTTTCATAAGGATCAATATGACCACTGTCAAACAGTCCATCAGGATCTTCTTGCTGACCACTAGTTACGCTATGAAATGCAGAGTCCTGATTCTCCCAATATACGGTTTCGCCAGTTTTTGCAACATAGTATGATGGGACATAACATTCAGGGTTAGGACCGCAATCAGGGCGTGCAGATTTGACTG
>CAZMBA010000023.1:0-4072 GCA_964564665.1 uncultured Candidatus Nitrosopelagicus sp.
TATGAATAAATTTAATTATAGAAAATTAGTTGAGCAAGTTTATCATAATGACTGAATCTGTCTTTTTATCCCCAAAATCCATTGCAGTGGTTGGTGCCTCTGACAAGGAAGGAAGTGTCGGGCGTGCGATTACTTCAAATATAATGAAAGGATACAAGGGCACAGTTTTTCCAATCAGTCCATCAAGAGATACAGTATTTGATCAAAAAGCATACAAGAGTGTTTTAGACGTTCCAGAAGAAATTGATTTAGCTGTTGTAATAACAAAAAACACCATAGTTCCTATGGTCCTAGAAGAATGTGGTAAGAAGAAAATCCAAGGTGCAATAGTAATCACTGCAGGATTTAAGGAGGTAGATGAGGAAGGCAAAAAACTAGAACAACAACTAAAAGATATTTCCAAAAAATACAATCTACGAATTATTGGACCAAACTGCCTTGGTGTAATGAATCTAGAACCTCAAACAATGATGAATTCTACTTTCCTAAAGATAACCCCAAAATCTGGCGAAATTGCACTTGTCTCCCAGAGTGGTGCAATTTGTGCAGCTTTAGTTGAGGATGCAAGTGCACAGGGTATTGGATTCTCTGCAGTTATCAGTATGGGAAATAAGGCAGACATGACAGAAATCGACATACTAAAAATGCTAGCAGATCATGAACAAACAAAAGTTATCGTGATGTATCTTGAAGATATGGGAGATGGGCAGGAATTCCTAAATGTTTGTAAACAAATTACTAAGAAAAATACAATAAAGAAACCAGTGTTAGTTTTAAAATCTGGTCGAAGTCCTGAAGGTGCAAAAGCTGCAATGTCTCATACTGGTGCACTGATGGGTTCAGATGAGATCTATGATGCATTACTAAAACAATCCGGCGCAATTAGAGTCGACACTATGGAAGAATTGTTTGATTATGCAACAGCATTCTCTAAGCAACCACTTCCCGTGGATGGTGATCTTGTAATTGTATCAAATGCTGGTGGACCAGCAATAATTTCAACTGACTCGTGTTCTAAACTAGGAATTAAAATGGCAAAGATTGAAGAAGTTAGATCAAAGATTGACGCGGTAATTCCTCCATGGGGAAGTTCAAGAAATCCCGTTGACATTGTAGGTGATGCTGATTTTAATAGGTTCGAGAACGTGTTAAACGAAGTTTTACAGCACGAAAATGTAGGCTCTGTTATTTCCATGTGCACGCCTTCTGCAACATTAGATTATGATAAACTTGCAGAGGTAATTGTCAAAATGTCAAAAAAATACAAAAAAACAATGCTTGCAAGTCTAATGGGTCTAGACGAAGGAATTACAAATAGAGAGATTCTTGCTGCTGGAGATGTGCCATACTATACCTATGCAGAAGGCTCCATTCGTGCGCTTAAAGCAATGCTTCGATTTGTTGACTGGATCAAATCACCTGATGGAAAAATAACAAAATTTGAAGTTGACAAGGAAAAAGCTAGTAATGTATTTGATAAAGTAAGAGCGGAAGGAAGAACAAATCTTCTCGAGGATGAAGGAAGAGAGATTTTAGATGCATATGGATTTCCTCTTCCAGCTAGTGCTCTTGCAACAACAGAAGACGAAGCAGTTGATGCTGCAAATAAGGTAGGATATCCAATAGTAATGAAAATTGCATCACCACAAATTGTGCATAAATCAGATGCTGGTGGAGTTAAAGTGAATCTTACAAATGATGATGAAGTTCGTAATGGCTTCCAAACAATTATGGAAAATGCAAAAAAATATGATAGTAATGCGGAGATCAAAGGAGTTTTGATTGTTGAGATGGTAAAGGGTGGTAAAGAGATGATTATCGGTTCAAAGCTTGAACCTGGAATGGGTCCTGTTGTAATGCTTGGCATGGGAGGAATTTATGTTGAAATTCTGAAAGATGTAACATTTAGACTTGCACCATTAACTGATCAAGAAGCGAATGATATGATCTCTTCGATTAAAACTAAAAAGTTGTTAGATGGAGTTAGAGGAGAGAAGGCATCTGACATAGCTAAACTATCAGAATGCATACAACGACTATCACAACTTGTTAGTGATTTTAAAGAGATTAAAGAATTAGATATGAATCCAGTCCTTGTTATGGAAGATGGCCAAGGGTGTAAGATTCTAGATGTGCGTATAGGCATATGAGATTAGGCTCAGCTACGACTACAAACTTTTTAATTATTTATAACAGAAAGTAGTATAGTAGTTATGCAAAAAACTGTAAAACCAATCAGAACCGGTGAGGAATACATTGAAAGCCTACGTGGTCGCGATCTCAAGGTTTACCTATTTGGCGAACTTGTCAAAGAGCCGGTTGATCATCCAATGATTAGACCTTCAATTAACGCAGTTGCAAAAACTTATGATCTTGCTGTAGAAGAAGAAGAACTTGCATTTCCCCAATCCTCAATAACTGGTGAAAGAGTAAATCGTTTCTTGCATATTGCTGAAAGTGCACATGATTTAGTCTTACAAAATAAAATGCAAAGAAAACTCGGGCAGCTAACAGGTACATGTTTCCAAAGATGTGTTGGTATGGACGCATTAAACTCACTTCATTCTACAACATATGAGATTGATGAGAAACATGGAACAAAATATCATGAAAGATTATTAGAATTTATCAAAATGGTTCAACATGAAAACTTGGTTATTGGTGGAGCAATGACTGATGTTAAAGGAGACAGAAGCCTTGCACCAAGTGAGCAAGAAGATCCCGACTTATTTGTGCATATTGTAGATCGAGATGAGAAAGGAGTATACATTACTGGTGCTAAAGCACATCAAACAGGTACAATCAACTCACACTGGATGATCATCATGCCAACTATGAGATTATTAGAGGACGACAAAGATTACGCAATAGTAGGTGCAATTCCTGTAGATGCACCAGGAATCAAATACATCTATGGCAGACAGTCATGTGATACGCGTAGTATGGAACCAGGAGATATTGATGTTGGCAACTCTGAATTTGGTGGACAGGAAACAATGGTAATTCTTGATCGAGTATTCATTCCAAATGAAATGATATTCATGCATGGTGAATACGAGTTTGCATCAATGTTAGTAGAGAGATTCACGTGTTATCATAGAAGGAGTTATGTATGTAAAACTGGACTAGGTGATGTTCTAATTGGCGCTGCAGCAGCAATTGCAGATTATAACGGAGTACCAAAAGTATCACACATAAAAGATAAGATAATTGAGATGACACATCTGAATGAGTCAATTTATGCAGCTGGCATAGCTGCCTCATACCAAGGACACAAAATGAAGTCTGGTGTATTCTTGAATGATGACATGCTTGCTAATGTATGTAAACATAATGTAACACGCTTACCATATGAATTAGCTAGACTTGCGCAGGATATTGCAGGCGGTTTACTAGTCACCTTACCATCAGAAGCTGAGTTTCGAAGCCCAGAAACTGGTCCAATACTAAAAAAATATCTGAAAGGAAAGAATGGCATTGAAGTTGAAAACAGAATGCGAATACTGCGTTTAATTGAAAACATGACAATGGGCAGAAATGCAGTTGGTTATCTTACAGAATCTATGCATGGAGCTGGTTCGCCACAGGCTCAAAGAATTCAGATAGCACGTCAAATGCAATTGGGTTACAAGAAACAACTTGCCAAGGATCTAGCCAAAGTGAAAGAAGATCCTGACGAAAAACCTGAAAACTCTGAATATTTTAAACGAGTTTTTAACATAGATAACTAGTAATATCTATTTTTCATCCGTATCCGGTTTTGAATCAACAGATTTGTCTCCATCTGGTGGTTCCACATGATCTGATTTTTTCAGGTATTCATTATCTAATTGGACGTCATTGATTTCGTCTGAAGTATCTTGATCTTTTTCTACAGTTTCTTTTGTGTTTTGGAAAACTGGTTTATTCCTAGTTTTAGATAGATGTCTCACAACCATTACTCCAATTATGACTGCAATAATGATGTAGTTAATTGGCGGTTGCAGAATCTTTGTAATATAGCCTACTTGTGGAATCACATGCTCAACTTTACCTAGGTATACTTTTTCTGTGATGGGGTAGTCTGTTCCAC
>CAZMBA010000024.1:0-18346 GCA_964564665.1 uncultured Candidatus Nitrosopelagicus sp.
TACGATAGATTGAACGTTCATCTAGTTTTAGTTTCAAAATTCTGTATATTTATGTATATTTACTTTTTACAGGATAAACTATAGTTTTGGAATAATATTTAGCTTTGACTTGGTAGAAAATGCAATGACAGAAATTATTCCAACCATCAAAACCACCATTGCAATTAATCCAAACTCTGGGATAACAAATGTGCCGATTATCTCGATTTCTTCAGATCCATTATAGAATGGAATAATCAAAGTCCAAGAATCAGATGTTTGCTCTGAGATATGATTAGTCTCTTCTCCATCAATTAACACAAAGAATCCACCTTCATCTGTGTCAAGAATTTCTTTTGGTATTGTAATTTTTAATTCTCCATCACTTGACGTTTCAATTTGAATAATCAATGACTTTTGTTCTACATCAGGAGTTATTGTAATTACTTTTGCTCCAGAAATTTCGTAAGTAATATTATAATCTTCAAGTTGTAAAACATTTGCACCGTCTTCAAACTCTTCTACAGGTGCAAGATTAAGACCTGGTTCATCTGCAGAGTTAACTCCTGCAGAATAGGTTTTTCCAAAATCAAACTGTGTTTCAAATTGATTGTTATAGTAATGAGCTGAAATTAAATAAGTTCCTGACTCTTTCCAAACTCCACTAATGGAAGTTTTAATATCTATACCAAAATTATGTTCAGAGTCAACATCTAATTGATCAATTGTAACAATGTTACCATTTGGTGAAATTACCATCAACTGTACAGTTGTGTCACCATACTTGGTAGTAACTTGGCCAATTATTGTAATTGTTTCTCCAGCTGCATAGGATTCTTTGTCTGTTGAAATTGCATTTATTGTGGCAGCCTCTGAAAAATTGTCTCCGCCCAAAAACATCATTAGTAATAATGATGATAAAGTAAGAAGCCAGAATCTTCTCAATCGCACAATTTTGAAATATTAGGATCATATTTAACCAGATTGAATTAAAAAAACTAGTACTTGAGGAAAAAAATTAATTTTTTGATGAAAATTTCTAAGTAAATATATATTGCTCTCAGAAAAACTTTTTTTCAGTTTGTATAATTCATTTTTTCAACCAACTAGTGTTATACACGGGGGGCTAAATTTTGGCTACTAAAAAAAATATCATTCTCGTTCCTGATCATGTATATTCGCCAAAACATGAAATCATGACCAAGAAAGATGCCCAAGAAGTTTTACAAAAATTCAATTGTAAGGCTACAGAATTACCATTAATCTTTGTAGATGATCCGGCAATAATTGGACTTGGTATAAAACCAGGTGACATGATCAAAATAACAAGAAAAAGTGGAACGTCTGGTGAAAGTCTGTATTACAGATACGTGGTGGAAAGATAATGACACAAAAATATAATCACCGTTGGCCAATTATTCAGAATATTTTAGACAAAGAAGGAATTGCAAAACAACATCTTGATTCTTTTGATGAATTCCTAGAAAATGGTCTACAGCAAATAATACGTGAAGTTAATCAAATCGATATTGAAAATGCAGAATATCCATATAAAATACAACTAGAAAAAATAAGACTATCACAACCAAGAATGATGGAGCTTGATGGTTCCATTACACATGTAACACCAGCTGAAGCAAGATTACGAAACATTTCTTATGTTGCACCAATACAGATGCAGGTTAGTGTATATGAAGATAATAAAATGCTTGAACAAAAGTTCATTCACGTTGGTGATATGCCAGTCATGGTTAAATCACGTGGATGCATATTACGAAGTTATGGAGAACAAAAGCTAATTGATCATCAAGAAGATCCAAGAGATCCCGGTGGATATTTCATCATCAATGGCTCAGAAAGAGTAATAGTCGGCCTTGAAGATTTATCATATAATAAAATAATCGTTGATAATGAAAAGGTTGGCGGCAAAATAATACATAAGGCAAAAGTGTATTCATCAATAATTGGTTATCGTGCAAAATTAGAATTAATTATGAAAGATGATGGAATGATTGTTGCAAAAATTCCCGGTTCACCAGTTGACATTCCAATTGTAACATTGATGCGTGCACTTGGTTTAGAATCTGATAAAGATATTGCAGGTTCAGTTTCTCTTGTTGATGAGATTAACAATCAATTGGAAGGATCTTTTGAGAAAGCAGGAGATGTTACATCAGCAAAAGACGCAATTGTCTATATCAGTAAAAGAATTGCTCCTGGAATGTTAGAAGAATTTCAAATTAAAAGAGCTGAGACCTTATTGGACTGGGGATTACTTCCACATCTTGGAAAGCATCCTGAAAATAGAAAAGAGAAGGCTCACTTTTTGGGTGAAGCAGTATGCAAACTAATCGAACTCAAACTAGGTTGGCTTGAACCTGATGACAAAGATCACTATGGAAATAAAGTAATCAAATTTGCAGGCCAAATGCTTGCTGATTTATTCAGGACCGCGTTCCGAAATTTGGTAAGAGACATGAAGTATCAATTAGAAAGATCTGGACAAAAACGTGGAATTAATGCAGTTGCAGCAGCAATTAGACCAGGAATTATTTCTGACAAACTAAACAATGCCATTGCTACTGGTAACTGGGGAAGAGGTCGTGTCGGAGTAACGCAATTACTTGACCGAACAAATTATCTTTCAACTATAAGTCATCTTAGACGTGTGCAATCACCATTAAGCCGAACACAACCAAATTTTGAGGCACGAGATCTACACTCCACACACTTTGGAAGAATCTGCCCTAGTGAAACTCCTGAGGGTTCTAATTGTGGATTAGTAAAAAATCTAGCATTATCTGCTATAATTTCTAAAAACATTCCAAATGAGGAAATTACAGAGAAACTATTTGATCTTGGAGTTTCTGATTTAGTAAATGCAAATAACCTAATCAAAAAAGATGGTACAAGAATATTCGTTGATGGAAAATTAATTGGATTCCATAAAGATGGAGAGAAACTAGTACAAGAACTACGTACTTTGCGAAGAAGTTATAAAATAAATCCACATATTGGAATATCTATTCATAAACCTGAACAAGAAGGCGCAACAAAGAGATTATATGTTAATTGTAATGCTGGCAGAGTTTTACGTCCATTAATTATAGTCAATGATGGCAAGGCAATCTTAACTGATGAAATTTTAGAAAAAATAACAAAAAAACTAATTTCATGGGAGGATCTAATACGAATGGGCATAATTGAATTAATTGACGCAAATGAAGAAGAAAATTGCAATATTACTTTTGAGGAAAAGAATTTAAAGAAAATTACGCATTTAGAAATTTTCCCATCTGCAATTTTGGGTGCTGGTGCATCAATCATACCATATCCTGAGCACAATCAATCACCAAGGAATACTTACGAATCTGCAATGGCTAAACAGAGTTTAGGGTTCTCAACACCAATGATGAACACAAGTACATACGTTCGTCAACATTTCATGCTTTATCCTCAAACTCCAATTGTAACTACAAGAGCACTGAATCTATTAGGCATGGAAGAACGACCTGCAGGACAAAATTGTGTCGTCGCTGTTCTTCCATTTGATGGTTACAATATTGAAGACGCAATTGTCTTAAGTAAATCCTCTGTGGATAGAGGATTAGCAAGAACATTCTTTTATAGAATCTATGAGGCAGAAGCGAAACAATATCCTGGTGGAATGAGAGATAATTTTGAAATTCCAAACGCTGATGATAATGTTAGAGGATACAAAGGTGAAAAATCCTATAGAATGTTAGAAGACGATGGGGTTGTTGCAACCGAGTCGAATGTTTTAGGTGGCGACATTCTCATTGGTAAAACAAGTCCTCCAAGATTCATGGAAGAGTATAAAGAATTTGAAACTAGTGGACCATATAGAAGGGATACATCTGTTGGTGTGAGACCATCTGAAATTGGTACTGTTGATACTGTTGTCATGACACAATCGAGTGAAGGTGGCAAAATGTATAAGATTCGAGTTCGTGATATGAGAATTCCAGAAATTGGTGACAAGTTTGCATCTCGTCATGGCCAGAAAGGTGTTTTAGGTGTTTTAGCTAAGAATGAAGATTTACCTTACACTGAAGATGGAATTTCACCTGATGTTTTGATTAATCCACACGCATTCCCATCTAGAATGACCGTTGGAATGATGATGGAGTCGGTAACTGGTAAAGCTGCTGCTATGCGTGGAAAACAGTTTGATGGATCCGCCTTTGTAGGAGAGAAGATGGATGTTGTAAAAGAAATTCTTGATAAAGCTGGTTACAAATATTCAGGAAAAGAAAAAATGTATGACGGTAGAACTGGCAAATCTTTTGAAGTTGATGTGTTTATAGGCGTAGTATATTATCAGAAGCTTCATCATATGGTATCTGATAAAATACATGCAAGAGCACGTGGCCAAGTTCAGATGCTAACAAAACAACCCACTGAAGGTCGTGCTCGTGGTGGAGGTTTAAGGTTTGGAGAGATGGAACGTGACTGTCTAATTGCTTACGGTGCTTCAATGCTTCTAAAAGATCGATTACTAGACGAGTCTGATAAGACTGATATCTTGATTTGTGAGAAATGTGGTTTAACTGGATATCATGATGCAAAGAAACGAAAATTTGTGTGTGCTCAATGCGGTGATACAGCTCCTATTTCAACTGTATCTGTTGCATATGCTTTCAAATTACTATTACAAGAAATTCTTAGTCTAAACATAGCCCCAAGATTACATCTAAAGGAGAGAGTATAATGTCAGTGAGTACAAAGACTATCAGTGAAATAACATTTGCAGTCTGGTCACCTAGAGAAATACGAAAATACTCTGTCTGTGAAATTACACAACCTGAAACATACGATGAAGATGGTATGGCAGTTCAGGGTGGTTTGATGGATGGAAGATTGGGTGTTTTAGAACCGGGTCAAAAATGTCTTACAGATGGTAATACAGCTGCGCGTAGTCCTGGACATTTTGGTCATATTGAGTTGTCAGAACCTGTTTTGCATATAGCATTTGTTGATAATATTTACAAGCTTTTACAATCAACATGTAGAACTTGTGGACGAATTAAGATTCCTAGTGAGGATTTGAATGAGTTTAAAAGAGTTAAAGATAAAGCTTCATCATACACAGTAGTTTCCCAAAAGAAAATTCCCGATCAAATTCAGGAGAAAGCAAAAAAACATAAAGATTGCCCACTATGCGGCAAATCTCAATACGAGTTAATCTTTACCAAGCCAACCACATTTATTGAAAAAACTGAGATTGGTGAAAACAGACTTTTACCAATCACAATCAGAGAGAGATTGGCAAATATTCAAGACGATGATTTGTCATTATTAGGTTATGATCCAAAAACGGCAAGACCAGAATGGTTTGTACTACAAGCACTTCCTGTACCTCCAGTTACTGTAAGACCATCAATTATACTTGAAACTGGAATCAGATCAGAAGATGATCTAACTCATAAACTAGTGGACATTATACGAGTTAATCAGAGATTAAAAGAAAGTAAAGAAGCTGGAACACCTCCTTTAATTGTTCAGGATCTTGTAGATTTACTTCAATACCATGTTACCACATATTTTGATAATGAAGTTTCTGGAATTCCACAAGCTCATCATCGTTCTGGTAGACCACTAAAGACGTTAACACAAAGACTGAAAGGAAAAGAAGGAAGGTTTAGAGGTTCATTATCAGGTAAGCGTGTTGACTTTTCCAGCAGAACTGTAATCTCTCCTGATCCTAATCTCGATCTTTCAGAGGTAGGAGTTCCTGAAACCGTAGCAATGAAACTCACAATTCCTGAAATTGTTACTGATTGGAATATTGAAAAATTAAAAAAATTGGTAATTAATGGACCATCACAATTTCCAGGTGTAAATTACATTACACGTCCTGATGGTGTAAAAATTAGACTGGATTTTGTAGAAGATCGTTCAATCATAGCTGAATCACTAGAGATTGGATTTTTAGTTGAACGACATCTTATGGACGGAGATGTTGTTCTATTTAACAGACAACCATCACTTCATCAAATGTCCATAATGGCTCATTATGTTAGAGTTCTTCCAGGCAAGACATTCAGACTCCATCCATCTGTTTGTCCACCATATAATGCTGATTTTGACGGTGATGAGATGAATCTCCATGTTCCTCAAAGTGAAGAGGCTAGATCAGAAGCAATTCTTTTGATGAGAGTTCAGGATCAATTAATCTCACCTAGATTTGGTGGACCAATTATTGGTGGTCTACGTGACTTTATCACAGGAGCATATCTTATGACAAAAGATGATACAGTTATGACCAGTCAAGAATTTGCAAATCTTGCTATGCTAGGAGATTACACTGGAACTCTTCCAGAACCTGAAAACAAGAAGGATAATTTGTATACTGGTAAACAGTTATTTTCCTTATTTTTGCCTGATGATTTTAATTATGTTATGACATCAAAATGGTCAAAGGGTACATCTGGAGCTCAAAAAGATGTTGTTATTAAAAATGGTCAATTGATTAGTGGCGTTATTGATAAATCATCTATTGGTGCAGAAGAACCAGAAAGTGTCTTACATAGAATTGCAAAAGACTATGGTAACGCAAAGGCAAAGACATTCCTTAACTCTGAATTAATCATGATAAAACAATTCATTACACATTATGGATTTAGTTATGGTTATGGTGACTTAGAGCTTTCAGACAAAGATAGAGAAGCAATTCATAATGATATTCAGAAAACATATGATGAGGTATATGATCTTATTGACCAAGAAAAGAAAGGAATATTGAAAGGTACAAGAGGTATGACAACTAAAGAAACACTTGAGGCATATATTGTGAATAATTTAGGTAAAGCCAGAGATAGGGCAGCAACAACCGCAAATAGTTCTCTCGAAGACAATAACGCTGGTAAAATTATGGCTACAACTGGGGCCAGAGGTTCATCTCTCAATGTAGGCCAGATGGCAGGTGCCCTAGGCCAACAGGCAAGACGTGGAAATCGTCTAAACAAAGGTTACAATAATAGAGTTTTACCTCACTTTGAAGAACATGATAATGATCCTGACGCTCATGGATTTGTGAAATCAAACTATCGTGATGGCCTTTCTACCTTGGAATTTTTCTTCCATGCAATGGGAGGACGAGAAGGACTAGTAGACACTGCAGTTAGGACACAACAAAGTGGTTACATGCAAAGGAGATTGATTAACGCACTTGAGCATATTAGGTTAGAATATGATGGAACAGTAAGAGATCCTCATGGACATATAATTCAGTTTTTGTATGGTGAAGATGGAGTAGACGTTGCAAAAAGTGATCATGGTGAGGCATTTAACGTAAAGAGGTTGATTGAGGCACAACATGTTGTAGAATCTGGTAAACCTGCAACAAAAGATGAAATCTTACCTATTACCAAAAAATACACTAAAATTTTCAATCCAAGACTTGCAAATATTGTTTCTCAAGCACTGGAACAATCAAAACTTAGCAAAGACGGTGTTGAGAAAGTAGCTAAAAAAGGTCTTGAACTATATAATAAAGCAAAGGCAGAGCCAGGACAAGCAGTTGGAATTGTAACTGCTCAATCAATTGGCGAACCAGGTACTCAGATGACACTTAGAACATTCCACTTTGCAGGAATTGCCGAAAGAAACGTTACACTTGGTCTCCCAAGATTAATTGAGCTTGTAGATGCACGTAAAAAACCAGTTACACCAACAATGGATATTTATCTTGAAGGTGAGGCAAAAACTGATCAAAAAACTGCGATTGAAGTTGCAAAAAATATACTACAGACAACTGTGAATGATCTACTTCTTGAAACTGACACTGATTATGCTACAAAAATTACTCTTAATTTTAATAGAAAAAAAATAGAAGATAGAGGATGTACAATGGATGATGCAATTAAAGCACTAGAATCAAATAAGAAATTTAAAATTGAGGAAATGGGCGATACGCTGGTCTTACAATTAGTAGATGAAGAATCTGATGCACCAACTGTAATCACGATTAGAAACAAAGTTCTCAAAACAACTGTAAAAGGTGTTCCAGATATTCAGCGTGTAACAATTGTCAAAAAAGATAATGAATGGGTAATTCAGACAACTGGTTCAAACCTTTCCAAAGTTTTAGAAGTTCATGGCATTGACAAGAATAATGTTAGAACGAATAATGTTGCAGAAATTGCAGAAACTCTTGGAATTGAGGCTGCACGAAGTGCTTTGATTAATGAATTAAGTTCCACACTAGAAGATCAGGGACTAGAAGTTGATCAACGATATCTAATGTTGGTATCTGATTTGATGTGTCATCGTGGTGAGATGCAACAGATTGGTCGTCATGGGATTGCCGGTAAAAAGGACAGTGTTCTTGCACGCGCAGCATTTGAGATTACAGTTCCAACAATTGCCTCTGCTGCTAGAACTGGAGAAACTGAAAAATTAAAAGGAATTACAGAAAATGTCATAGTTGGAAGTCAGATTCCAATTGGAAGTGGAACAGTTGATCTCTACATGCAAGTTGCAAAGAAAAGAGATCAGAACTAATCTTTTTCAAAATTAATTTTTGAAGACTTTTAATTAGAATAAAAAAATATGATATAATTGGCAAAGAAAAAATTTAACAATGAAAAAAAGTCTGAGGATCCTAAGAGTTTTTCTGGATTCCTGAAAAAACGAGCTCCAATTTATCTTGGCATAATAGGACTGTTCATGATTTTTGCCTACCCAGCACTCACTGAAAAAAATCTAGAATCACTCTTACCGGATTATTTTGAAGGTGACGAAAAAAAAGCGATTGAGTTAATTAAATCATATAATGGTGCAAACGAGCAAGGTATGACTATTCTCCAAGTAATTGAAAAAACAATACTTGAAAAATATCCTGACGAAAAGATTTTTGATGATGAAGAAACCTCAGCAGATTGGATTATAACTAATTTAGTAGATAAAGAATCTGAATTTACACATGAAATAGTTTTTGTTTTTGATGCAAATGGAGATACTATGTCATATGGCTGGTACATTAATGTGGACACGTCAGAATTATCTCCAATTGACACAGATTCCAGAAAGGTTCAACAGACAGTTGACTATTTTGACTAGTCAATCATCTACGTTTTAATTATCAATCGCTACTGTAACATTATGAAAACAAAACTAGGTGTAGAGTTTGAAATTGATTTTGCCCATACATTACGTGGACATCCAAAATGTGGAAAGCCGCATGGTCATACATCTAGAATTATAGTTGAAGTTGAAGGTGACGTAAGGCAGGGTGATTCCTATCAAGACAATATGGTAATTGAGTTTGATCAAATGAAGAAAACATGTTGGGAGACGATATCAGAGTTAGATCACAGAGACTTAAACGAACTTTTTGATTTTCCTACATCAGAAAATATTGCTGCATGGATTTTTGAGAAATTAAAGGAAAAGGTTCCTGTTAGTTCCATTAAATTTTTTGAGGGAACTAACAAGTATTGTGAAATAACAAAAGAATAGTAACTTTGTAATTTGACTAGAATCCTTCTGGTGGATTTTGAATAAATACATTACAGACCAAGGCATCAGTTTTGTCATCTCGGTACTGAACATTGCAAGAAACAAATTTTCCCTTTAATGTACGCTCTAGTTCTGACAGTGTGGTTTCTCTATATTCTGGATTCTCTGGGTTGTCAATTTTGGCTATAATGATTTTTTCAACTTTACTGTATTGTTCTTGATTATCTTTTCTATAATGTGTCACATCAAGCTCAAACGCATTTCCAGCTATGCACCTTACTACTGGACCTCCTATTCCATCTCCCATCCAAATTTTATTTTTTTTTGTTTTATTAAATCTATTTTGAACTAGATGCTGTTCTTCCAATCTAGTTGTTTCTTATCATATTCCTGTCTGGAATACATTGGTTTTGCGGGAGAACCAATGACAACAGTATCTGGTGGTACATCTTTTGTCACTACTGCACCCATAGCAACAACACTATTTTTTCCAATTCGAATTCCTGCTTTGATTACCGCCCTACTTCCGATAATGACATTATCATTGATAGTTACTCCAATTAGTTTTCCACTTGGAGGATATGGATCATTTGTTAATACTGCTCCAGGACCAACGAAAACATTTTTTCCAATTCTAGATAGCGGTGGAATGTATACCAAGCCTTCAATCATAGTATTTTCTCCAACCCTTACATCATAGTCTACATGGGATAGTGAACCAATCTTCACATTATCACCAATCTGAGAATCATCACCTACATATGCAAAGTGCCAAATTTTGACATCCTTGCCAATTTTTGCTTTTTCAGATATGTAATTGTCTACCATTTCTCTCACAGATGCCATGGTTTACCATTCTTTACAATCTTTTCTGGAAGTGATTCAGAATTCCTTCTCAAAAATTCTAAATCGTCTTCTTTTTTTCGTAGTTCATCAGGTAGCATAATTGGAATTTCATCAATAATTGGATAGAATCTAGAACACTCAGTACAAAATAATACCCCTTCAACAACATCATCATCTTTTACATTGATATCTAATTCTTCCAGTGGATGATGTTTACAAATTGGACATGCTAGTATGTCGAGCATTTTCTTATTCATTTTATATCCAGATAAATTGGAACTCCTTTTTGACTAGATAAAAGAGCTGCTTCTGCTATCTTTGTGACGTTTACAGCTTGTTCTGGTTTCACAGTTAATTCATTTTTACCTTCAATTGAATCTAAAAAATTCTTTATTTCTAATGAAAGTGGTTCTACTTTTTGAGCTTCAGGACTTTCTGAACCATTTTCCGTCTCAATACGAATCTCTTGCGTTATAAAATCAGAAAAAATTCGTGCATCTGTACATACTGCATTAAAATTACGAACACGTGTTGGGGTAATCCAGTTTGATGAAATTGTGGCAATCTTATTATTTTGAAAACCAAGCATTATTGTTGCAAAATCTTCATGTTCATGGTTTATTTTTCCTGATTTTGTAAATACTAGTTCTGGTGTCTCATCAAAAAGCCACATTGCAGTGTCTATATCATGCACGGAAGTGTCGTAAATTATACCCACATCTTTTATGTGTGGAGGCATTCTATGTTCACGATAAAATTCTAGCCTAATCAGATCACCAAATTTTTTTGATCTGATAAAATCCTTTACACGTGCAACTGCTGGGTTAAATCTTTCAATGTATCCACATGTCAAAACAACCTTGTTTCTTTTTGCTTTCTCAACAAGACTTTCTCCATCTTCAGAAAGGTATGTCATTGGTTTTTCAACAAACACGTGTTTTTTATTTTCTATGAGTTTGGTTGCAATATCTGAGTGTGTTGAGGTTGGTGTACAAATGAAAGCACCGTCAAACTCTTCATTATCCATTGCATCATCTAGTGTTTGATAATAATTGACATCATATTTTTCCCCAAATTCTTTCGCTCTATTTTCATCCATGTCACATATTGCTGATAAAACACCATATTCTGAAAGTACTCGAGCATGATTTTTGCCCCAACCTCCAGTTCCAATTTGTATAATCTTCAATCTAGTACACCGCAGTTAACCACTTGGCATATTTTTTGTTTTTATTCATTACTATGTTACTATATGAATTCATAATTTTTATGGTGATTGGACCAGGCTCCCCACTTCCAATTTTTTCTCGCTCAATTTTTGTAACAGGTGTAACTTCGGCCGCGGTTCCAGACAAGAAAATTTCATCAGCATTTAATAATTCAGCTTTTGAAATTTTTCTTATCTTTGCTTTCAATTTAATTTCTTTAGAAAAAGAAATTATTGAGTTTCTTGTAATTCCATCCAATGCTGATGAACTAAGCGGTGGTGTGATTAGGTTGTTATTTTTTACAACGAAGATGTTTTCTCCTGGCGCTTCACTTACATCACCAAATCTGTCAAGAAGAATTGCCTCATCAAAACCTCTACTTTTTGCATCTTGAGTGGCTAAAATCGAATTTAGGTAATTTCCACCCATCTTTGCTTGTGTTGGAGTTGAAATATCACTGAATTTTTTCCATTTAGAAATACACGTACTTATGCCGTTTTTATTAAACAAATCACCAAAAGGAAATGAGAACATTGCAGCGTGTGTTGGAGCTTTTTTTGTAACATGTAAATTAATTCCATATTGCCCAACGAAATAAAATGGTCTAATATAGCATGATTTTTTAATTTTGTTTTTCTTGCATAGATTAATTACAGCATTTTTTATTTCAGCATCAGAAAATCTCAATAAAATATTATAATACTTTCCTGAATTTTGGAAGCGCTTTATATGCTCATTTAATCTAAAAACAAATAGATTCTCAGAATTCCAATACGCACGAATTCCTTCAAAGATTGATGTTCCGTAATGAATTGCATGAGTTGTTACAGGAACTTTTGCTTTATCTTCTGAAACAAATTTTCCATCAAACCAAATATACTTTGAAATTGACTTCACAACAATTTTGAGAGATGCGTATAATTTAATCTATTTTTAATTATAACCTTCTTTTGGAAACTTCATTCCTGCTACTCTCATTGTAGAATCATCTACTGATGAAAAATCAGTAGCGATTTGCCAGTTATTTTTTATTATCTCAGCTACTTGTTTTGGAACATTTTCTTCCCATTTAGAGTCTTTTCCAGAAGCGGCATCATACATATCATTTTTTACAGATGTTGCTGATAGTTCTCTTCTTTCACCAATTTTTGGCTTTAATCTGTATAATTTTAGCATTAAACCCTCAGCTTTATCACCAGTGTAAGTGTAGTAATCATCGCCGATGTCTTGAAGAATTTCTTTTCGTAAACTCCATGATTTACGGGAAATTAATGGTGGAAAATATTTCTTAAATGGGGCATGAAATGTATAGTTTGAAGAAATCTTAACAGAGTCACCAAAAACAGATTCTAGCATTTCTTTCCTAATTTCAAAAGTAAATGGAAAGCTTTTACTGTTAATCTCTGTGTCATCTTTAAGAAAACGAACAGGCATCACAACTACTTGATCAGTATTTAGTAAATCATTGATTATCTCGACATGTGCGTTGGTCAGTGGATTCAAGTGTGCCAGATAGATTGCGATTGTCATATTCGATCCTCATACTATGAAGTATTTCAATGATTGAATGTTGTCAATGAATAGATCTAATCATCGTTATCATTTTGGGTGCCAATCTTAAAATTCAAGGAATTTTGAGGTAGTTTAATGCCTGAGGATGAAAAAGAGGAAAAAGTGGAAGAGCCAACATCAGTTTCTGAAGCTGAGGCAGAGGCTGCTAGAGCCAAAGCAGAATTAGATGCAGCAAAAGAAAAAGCATCAAAACCAAAATCTAAGAAAGCACCAAAAACAGTATCCGATGCTGTTAATGCATCCGAAGAATCACTTACAGCTACTGAAGTTGTTGGAATAGCCGAAGCAGCATATGCAAAAGCACAATCTAAGCTAGACGAGGTAAGGAAAGCATCAGAAGCAGCATGGGCTGCTGAATATGAGAAGGCAAAAGCATCAGTAGTGAAATCTGACGCTGGTGAAAGTTATACCGATAAACGCAAAAGAGAACGCATTTTTAGAAGGGAGATGGGCGAACCAGAATTTTTCTATAACCAACAAATACTTGCACCACCAAGACCAGTTCTCACATCAAGTGAAGAAGAAGAGATTTCAAGGAAAGTGCTAATTCCAACTGATCAAACTCCAAAATATGATCCACAGAATCCTCTGAGTCCTGAGTATGGTGGAACATCAAACTATGAAGCTGGTATTCTTAGTTTGGTAGATGAAAAAACAGAGAAACTTGAACAATTAAAGAACGATCCAGAGGCAAATCCTGATGATATTAGGAGAGCAGAACAGGATTTAAGGTACTTGGATTCTCTTCATGATAATTTTGATCAAGGAATGAATGTATTTCGCACTGCAAAAGGCGGAAGGTCAAAACTTCGAGATTAATGGTGTGAAAAATGGCTAAAGATAACTTTGTTCTGATAAATGCAAGAATAACTTTCAAGAATATCCCACTGCATAAACTAATTCATTACACATTCAAGGATGTCTCTATAGCCAGAGAATCCTTCATGAAAATTAAAGATGTTTCTGAATGTGTGATTATTCAAACTGCAAGTAGAGTTGAAGCATACATTGTCATGAATAGACCAAAAGGAGATATTCCAGACGGAAGAAGAATTGACGGAAGGAATCTTGTCATAAACAAAATACAAGAAACTTGGATTCAGAATGCGGAATTAGAACAATGGGATATTGAACACTTTGATCAAACCTTTGAAGTTTATGTTAATACTGATGTTTACACACACTTACTTAGGTTAGCATCAGGATTAGATTCAGTTGTTGTAGGTAAGCAAGAGATATACGATGAAATTACAAAATCAGTAGAAATTGCAAAACAATCAAAAGCATCTGGCAAAGTATTAAACAAATTATTTGATAACGCATTGCGAATTGCAAAAAATATTCGAAAGACTTCTAAAATAGATGAAAATGTACTTTCTTATGGCGATATTGCAGTCAAGATGGCTGAAGAAAACGCTGGCATAGACGGTAAGAAGAAAGTTCTACTTATTGGCACAGGGGAAGCTGCTGGGATGGTCGCTAAGACCATGCAAAGGAAGGGATATGCATTTGATATCACTAGTCAGAAAATTGAACGTTCAACTGATTTTTCAAGAATTCTAGCTGGAACTCCTGTAGAATTTTCTGATGTTTTAGCTGGATTTGATAAATATTCAATCATTATTGTCGCAACTACTGCTGATTACTTCATTATTACATATGAGATCATAAAACGAGCAATGAAAGACTACAAGAAAGGCATGCTTATTCTGGATATATCAGACCCTCGGGCAATTGAGGAAACAGTAACCAAAATACCTGGAGTGAAACTGCTTTTCAGAGACCAAATTACTGAGATGGATGATGAAAAACTTATGGAAGCCTTGCAGAAAAAAGTCTCATCGGTAGAGGAATTAATTGAAAAAGAAGTACCAATTTTTGAGGCTACAATGACAAATATTCAACCAGAACCAATAGTCAAAGACATAGCTGCAAGTGTAGACTCGATTAGAGAAAAGGAGCTACAGAAGGCCTTGGCAAAATTAGGGCTTAAAGACAAGAAAAGAATACAAATTATTGAGGAATTGACAAAATCAGTGGCTGAAAGTATAGTTTCTGTACCAACAAAAATGCAAAACAATACACCAGAAAACGAATCAAAGTAATTTACTATCTTAATATATTGTTAATTTTCCTGCCAAATATGGTGAAGGTCATATGCCATAATTATGGTAATGACTGTGATTTTGAGGTACAGGGTAATATTGAAGAGGTTGCTGAGAAATATAATTATCATAGCGAGCAAAAGCATGGAATTGAGTATTCAAAAGAAACTCTAGAACAGAGATTTAGCGAACTAGAAATTTCACAATAGTTAAATTTTAAAATAAAAATTTCAAAATTATTTGACTAAAGCTAAATATAGTGTTCCATGAGCATCATTCGACATGGCGAAATTGGTTTGTGCAGATTATGGCTATGATTGTTCCTTTGAAGTTGAAGGTGATTCTGATGAAGTTGCTGAGAAATTTCGTGTACATTCAGAGGAAGAACATGGTATTGAATATTCAAAAGAAACACTAACAAAATTCATGTTAGATAATAATTATTAAGTCTAAATTTTTTATTTGTATTTATCCGTAGGATTCAAACTTCACAGAAAAGTTTCCATTCTCGTCTTTCTCTTTTTCTATTCTAAATCCAGCAGGTTTTAGAAAGTCCATACAACCATCAACTGTTCCTTGCCACCCACAAACATAGAAAATTGTATTTTCTGGAGTAACCTTTTCTCCAACCATTTCTTCAAGAGGTGACATTCCAGTATTTTTTGGTCTCAGAAATGTCTCAACTCTGCCAGTCTGACCCTTCCAAGATCTGTTAAACCATTCCTGAGGTCTACTAATTGCTGCAGCATATCTAAAGTTCCATTTATCCCTACCACGATCTTCACTCTCAATCGCTAAGGCAGTCAGTTCATTTTTGTAACTTAATTCATCAACATAACTAGAACCATGTAATACAACAATCTCTCTTTTATCACCTACATCATGTAAATGTCTTGCAAATGCCACAAATGGAGCTAGTCCAGTTCCACCACCTAAACAAACAATTCTTCTATTGTCTGGTTCACCATTAGGCAATGTGTCACTAATTAGTAAAGCATTTCCAGTAGGTGGAATGAAAGATACCTCGTCGCCTACACCTGCATTAAATAATGCAGTTGTTACACGACCAGGTAATGGTTTACGAACCCATCTAATTACAAACTCGTAATATTTTTTATTTTCAGGATGTGATCCAAGTGAGTATGCTCTTCGAACTACCTTGTTATTCTCACTAGGTATTGGCATTCCAAGTGTGAGAAATTGACCTGTTTGATAATCTGGAATGACTCCATCTTCTGGTACAACTCGAAAAATACAAAGATCTTCTTTTAATAATTCAATGTAAGTAATTGTTCCTTTCTTATCAACTGCCATACTCGTTTCATCTGGAAAACCCGTTAATAAATATCGTCATAATGAGTCCTACCTAACCATAATTTTACAAATTCAGTTAAATGTTGGTACACTTTTTAAAAATCTGTTTCATTCTAAATGTCTGAAATGGGCCGGTCGTTCAGCCTGGTAGGATGCGCGCATGGCATGCGTGAGGTCAAGGGTTCAAATCCCTTCCGGTCCACCATTTAATTATAATTTTTTAATATTTTTTGGAAGTCAGAATCCTCTTGTTTTTCTAGTTCTATTCTTTCCTGTCTTGAAAATTCTTCATTAATTAAAACCAAGGCGTATGCCGCACTTTTTTTCACTTCAATGTTAGAGTCAAAAATTCCCTGAGAAATTTTATCTCTCGCAGTTTTTGCTCTAAGATGCCCTAATGCACCAAATGCACAGGATCTAACAATTGTGCTAGTATCATCTGTCAATTTGATAATAGCATCAATTGCATTTTCATCATTTCTGTTTGCTAGAATCAAAGAACAGAACGCTCTAACATTCTTACTTTTTTCATCCAAACTTTGAATTAGTTTTTTTGAGATGTCATGTTTATTTAGAAACAGTGCGCTAAAGACTTCACCCCTAATTGTAATATCATCATCATCAAATAATGAGACCATTTTTTCAATAGTTTTTTCATCTTTAGTTTGAGTCAATTCTGAAATCAAGATAATTTTTTTATTATTAACCAAAGAATCTAAATCCTTTAAAATTGAATCATTTATGGCCAAATCTACCCATAGTTGATAATAAAGATGAATTATTATGGATTTAGCCGAAATTGGAATCTTAGATTTAAATTATCCTGAAATAAATTTCTGCCATGTCGACCGAACAAAGAGACACAATATTCATCGGCAAGAAACCAATAATGGCGTATGTAACATCTACGTTAATTCAATTGGCTAATTTGCCTTCAGTAAACATCAAAGCTCGCGGCATGAGCATTGGCCGTGCAGTTGATGTTGCACAAATAATTTCAAGAAAGACCGAAAATGCCGGATATGAAATCGGGCAGATATCTATCGGCTCTGAAGCCTTAGAGTCACAAGACGGTAAGACAAGAAATGTTTCAACAATCGAAATCGAAGTAAAGAGAAATAACAATTAATCTTTACTAGTTTTCTTTTTTATTTTGAGTATTTTTTTTCTAATTTGCTATATTTGGATAACTCTACAATGTCATTAAATTGATCAAATCGAACAAGATTATTTTTTAATTTCATAGTTGTTCCATTATTTTTCAATTCATGTAAAATTTTTAATGTTGCAAATGTATTTGCGTATAAAATTGATAACGGGTATAAGATTATCTTGTATCCCATTTTATTCAATTTGGAGGCTGAACTTATGGGAGTTGCTCCACCTTCTATCATATTTGCAACTAATGGGGCATTAATCGATTTTCCAATTTTTTTCATTTCTTCTAGAGATTTTGGTGCTTCAACAAAAATTACATCTGCACCTATTTTTTTGTAATAATTTCCTCTATCAATTGCCTTGTCTAAACCTTCAGTGGCCCTTGCATCTGTTCTAGCAACAATAATGAAATCTTTACTAGATTTAGCATCAATGGCAGACTGTAGCTTTTCTACATACTCTTCTTTTTGAATAACATCTTTTCCCTTCATGTGACCACATCTTTTTGGCCACTTCTGATCTTCTAAAAATACACCTGAAACACCAGCATTTTCTAGATCCTGAATTAATTTTCTAACGGTTAATGCATTTCCATATCCAGTATCAATATCAACAATTAATGGCACTGATATGGCATTTGATATTCTTCTTGCATTATCTAGTGTTTCAGTTGCACCAATA
>CAZMBA010000025.1:0-13170 GCA_964564665.1 uncultured Candidatus Nitrosopelagicus sp.
CAACTTAAAAAATCTTAAATGGTTGATAAAATCCGAGTTGCCTTAGTTGGATTAGGAAACTGTTTTTCTGGTTTAATCCAAGGTATAGAATATTACCGTAAGAATCCCTCTCAGGAAGTTATTGGGATAATACACGATAAACTACGTGATTATTCAATACATGATATTGAGTTTGTAGCAGGTTTTGATGTCGGGGAGAATAAGATTGGTAAGCCAGTAAATGAAGCCATCTACGAGTCACCTAACATGGTTGATTGGATTGATAAAAATGACATGCCAAAAACTGATGGCATGGTATATGAGAGTCCTGCTTTAGATGGGGTTGGAATATGGGTTGAAAATAAGGTAAAACCAATCGAGAGTGGAAAAACACAAGACGAACTGGAAGACGAGATAAAAAAAATCATTGAAGAAACAGGAACTGAAATCATCGTATCATATTTACCAGTAGGATCTGAAAAAGCAACTCAGTTTTGGGCTAATATTTGCCTTGAGACAAATACAGCGTTTGTTAATTGCATGCCTGCGTTCATCGCTTCTGATAAAGAATGGGCACAAAAATTCAAAGATAAAAATATCCCAATAATTGGGGATGACATAAAAGGTCAAGTTGGTGCTACTATAGTACATCGAACTTTAGCAAGATTATGCGATGAACGAGGAACAAAAATTGAAAAAACATACCAAATCAATGTTGGTGGTAACACCGATTTTTTGAATATGAAGGAACAAGAGAGACTGGTAAGCAAAAGAATATCAAAAACTGAGAGTGTTCAAAGTCAACTTACTGATAGATTAGACGATGACCAAATCTATGTTGGTCCATCAGATTTTATTCCGTTTCTAGGAAATACAAAACTCATGTTTATGAGGATTGAGGGAAAACAGTGGGCAAATATTCCATATAATATGGAAGTACGACTGGAAGTAGATGACAAAGCAAATTCTGCAGGCATAGTAATCGATGCAATTAGACTTGCAAAGATTGCATTAGATAGAGGACTAGGCGGACCAATAATCCCCGCGAGTGCATATCTAATGAAACATCCTCTTGAACAGATGACTGATCCAGTCGCAAAAACTGAACTTGAGAAATTTGTTAACGGCGAGTAGATAGTATTTTCATTTTATTCGTAACACTACAAAGTTTGTTAGTCAAGTCAACTAAACTTGTTAGCAGTGATTATGCAACCGATCTAAAGATCAATCATATTGGTTCATGTAAAAAAAGTTGAAATTTTTGGGTTCAAATCATTTGGATTCAAAAACACAATAGTGGATTTTGAACCGGGATTAGTTTCGATATCTGGACCAAACGGTTCTGGAAAAAGCAACATACTTGATGCTATAACATTTGCACTAGGAGAGAACAAGCCAACTGTTATGCGTGCTCCAAGCTTGCGTGCCTTAATGCACGATATTGAAGGTGCAGCAAGACGTGGTCCTAAGCTGGCAAGAACAAGTGTTCATTTTGACAACACTGATAGAAAAATTCCAGTAGATTCTGACATTGTAACAATAACTAGAGAAATGAGCGAGAAGGGTGAAAATGTATACTATCTGAATAAAGTCAAAGTTCAGCGCAATAAGATACTCGATTTGATGAATCTGGCAAATGCAGGATTAAACCAGATCAATAATGTTCAGCAAGGAACAGTCCAGAGAATATCCGAAATGAATGGAGAGGAAAAACGACAAGTGATTGAAGATCTGGTAGGTTTATCAGATTTTGACGAGAAGAAAAAAGATGCCGAAAAACAACTCACAGCAGCTGATCAGAAACTGGCCATCGCACTAGCAAAGATGGGCGAAGTCAAAAAAAGAATAGACGAGTTAGAGGAAGATAGGAATAATAAATTACGGCACGATCTAATCGAATCTGAATTAAATCGCTATAAAGCAATCTCTGCAGCTAGCAATTTACAGTCAATTTTACATGAGAAGTCATCAAAAGAAAAAACCCGTAACTCGTTAAATTCAGAAAAAAAGCATATTGACGACGAAAGAGGAACAGTCCGTAAACAGCGTTCAGAAGTTCAAAAACAGAAAGATGAATTTATGGACGAAATAAACAAGTACAATAAGGCAAAATCTGAAATTGAGACAAACCTAAGTACATTTCAGAGAACCTTTGATGAATCTGAAAGCAATATAGCAACAAGTAACAAACGTTTAGAATTTATCAACTCACGTCTCCCTGAATTATCTGAATCATTAAAGTCATTAAATGAACAACATGATTCACTGGAATTACAGATGACTGACCTGAAAGAAAAAATCAAAACACTTAGAGATAAAAAAACTGGACTTGATGACGAATCAAAGAATATCAACAAACAAAGAAGCGAAGTACTAAAAAAACAATCACATATATCATCACAGAAACAAGATGTTGATAAAAAAATTGAAAAACTAACGAGTAAGAGAAACAATACTAAATTACTTGTTGGTAAACTTCATGGTGAGGTTGCTGATTCAGATGAAAAAATTTCATCAAACAAAGTTAAGCAGACAGGTTATTCTTCAAACATTGAGATATTACAAAAACAAAAAAGTAAACTTGAACGTGCAATTGAAACTCATAAATTAAGTATTAACGAAATCAATCTACGACTAAAAAAATTCCTGGCAAAAAAACAAATAACAGAAAAAGATCTTCATGAACTAAACGAACTAATTAACGCCTCATCAAAAGGCGCGGACAAATATGAAACTAAAATTAAATTTGCAAAAGGAATTATGCATGAAGACTATTCAATATCCAAATTAAAACATAGCTCTGAAAATCTTGGAATTGAAGGATTGGTCTATGAAATTCTTAGATGGGATAAAAAATATGAGAGAGCAATAATGGCAGTATGCGCAGACTGGATTAAGGCGGTAGTTGTGAAAGATTTTTCCACACTTGTTTCACTTGCCGAATTCGTAAAAGAGAAGAAGCTGCCAAAATTGAAAATTATACCATTACAGTCAATTCCTGATTTTAAGGGAGACCCGCCAAACGGTTCAGGCGTAATTGGACTATTATCAAATCATGTTTCATGTGACACTAAATTTGAAAAACTGAAGACGTTTCTTTTTGGCGATGTTGTTTTAGCCGATTCAAGGAATTCTGCAATTAATCTTTCAAAATCTGGATTTAAGACTATAACAATTGACGGTGAATTCTTTGAGGCACGAAACACATCACTTGTTATCGATATTAATTCCAAAATTTCCAAGTTAACTAAGATTATCAATATGAGCGACTCAGTTGATGGACTGCAGTCAATGATCTCATCATTACGTAAAACAGTTCAAAAAAAGAAGGGAGTACTCAAAAAAATCGATGAGATGATAAAATCATATGAAAAACGGCTTTCGAATTCTGAAAGTGGTATGACAGTAACAAACAATAGTTATGCGGATTTAAAACAAAAAATTAATTCTGCGAATCAAACCTATTCACAATTCACATCTAGAAATATTCAATTACAAAGGAAAAAAGAACGACTTGAAAGAGAATTCATCACACAGAATTCTCAATTAGAATCAATTGAATCACAGATAAAATTAGTTAAAGAAAACTATGCTGATCCACAATTGGGTAGTCTTGGAAATGAATTGACATTTCTAAATGACAGACTTGTCAAGCAAGAAGAGATCGAAAGACCGATCAAAGCAGAACTAAAGGAATCAGAATCAAATCTTGCAACTTTAATGGCTGATAACACAAGAGTTAGCAGTGAAAGAAGATCATCACAGCATGAATATTCAACACTAAATCAAGAGAAATACACACTTGAAGTTGGAGTACGACGATCTGAAAAAGAAAATGAACAAGCAAATGATGAACTAGTAAAACTTCGTGGAAAAGAGCAGGAACTAATATCAACTTCTGGAACATCTGTTGAAAAACAGCAAGAATTTGATTCTCAAATAGAAAATCTTAGGGATAAGATTGATGATTTTAATAAGCAAATTACAAGTCGTGATAGGCAAACAGATAGCCTTGACAGAGATCTAGACGACTTGATTCAAAAGGAAACTAAAATCAAATCATTACTAGAAAAATTTGGATATGATGAAAAAATTGAGGTTTTTGATGTTGAATCAATTATCAGTTCTTTGGAAAAAGAGCAAGAACGTTTGGGCTCATCACTGAATTCAGGCTCACCATTGCAATATGTTCAGGTATCTGTTGGATACAAAACATCCTCAGACCACAAAAATACCCTTCAGGAAGAACGAAACAAAATTGTGGCATTTATAGAGTCAGTTGAAAAAGACAAGCGACAAACATTCTTGGATGCATTTGACACTGTTGATAAGGAGGTTCGTGATGCATTTTCAAAGATGACAGGCGGAAATGCATGGTTAGAAATCGAAAACGAAGATGATATTTTTGCATCTGGTCTTAATTACCTACTTCAGTTCCCAAATAAACCAAAGCGAGAATCTACGTCCATTAGTGGTGGTGAAAAATCATTAGCAGCAACTGTGTTCGTTTTAGCATTACAGAAATTAAACCCATCTCCATTCTACATGTTTGATGAAGTTGATGCACATCTTGATGCACCAAATGCTGAAAAACTTTCAAAAATAATCAAAGAGAGGTCAGAGGGAAGTCAGTTTATTATGGTTTCATTGAAAGACTCGGTGGTTGAGAGAGCAAAACTGATTTATGGAGTATTTCCTAAGCATGGAGTTTCTCATGTTCTCAAGTATAAAGATAAACGGATGCTCAACTTCCAGGAAGAATCAACTATTACAAATTGATTCTCATTCCTTTATTTGCCAACTGATCTTTTTTTCTTTATACAAATTTTCTGGGTCCGGTTCAGATACGGCATCAATTAATGCTTTAGTGTATTGATGTTTTGGCTCTCTTAGCACGCTCTTAATATTTCCTGTCTCAACAATTTTCCCATCATACAGAATTATTATTCTATCTGCAAAGTGCTTTGCAGTGGCAAGATCATGTGTGATATAAATAAATGATATTTTATTTTTCTTTTGAATTTCATTCATAAGCTCAAGGATTTCGGCGCGGATTGAAACATCTAGCATAGAAACTGGTTCATCGGCAATTATTATTTTGGGCTTGACAACAAGTGCCCTTGCAATAACAACTCTTTGTCGTTGGCCACCTGATAACATGTGAGGATATTTTTTAGCTATATCTTCCACTGGTTCCAGTTTTACTTCTTGTAAAACATTCAAAACTAATTGATTCCGTGTTTCATTTGTTCCTATATTGTGGATTTCTAGCGGTTCATTGATAATATCGTGTATTCTCATTCGTGGATTAATTGAATCGTATGGATCTTGATATACCATCTGACAATGCATTCTAAGTTTTTTCAAAGCCGCTGAATCATCATTTATTTCATTACCCTCAAAAAAGATTTTTCCTGAATCAGGTTCAATTGCTCTGAGAATCAGCTTTGCAATCGTAGATTTGCCAGAACCAGATTGGCCAGCAATTGCAAGAATTTCATCCTGATTTAATGAAAAACTGACGTTATCTGCGGCAGTAACAGTGTGTGATTTTGATTGGAAAATACTCTTTTTGGTAAAATTCTTACATAGTTTTTCTACTATTAGTATCTCATTCATTAATTAATAGTTGAAAAACTCGTATATCAAACATTCAGTACTATGCTAATACTATAGATAAGAAATTTATGCAGTAAAAAAACGGGTTTTGAGATATGAGCACAAAATCCATCCAAAAATCGTTAAACTATGAAAGAACCACAATACAGGCTAATTTAGAATATTTTAAATCTAATAATATAAAAAATCAGAAAACATTTGCAGAAGAAATATCGTTATCACTAAAAGATACTCCAAAATCAATTAGCCCAAAATATTTCTATGATAATCTTGGTTCTGAGATATTTGACAAAATTTGCCAACTACCAGAATATTATCCATACACTTGTGAATCATCAATTCTTAAAACTATTACAAAAAATTTGGCGTCACATATTCCTAATGACGTTCGATTAGTTGAATTGGGAAGTGGCTCGTCTACAAAAACTCGTCTTCTCATTGACGCATTATTTGAATTACAAGATCACGTTGAATATTTTCCCATTGATATCTCCGACGTTCTAATTGATAGTGTCAAAGAGTTATGTAATGATTATGAAAATCTAAAGGTTACAGGTATAATTGATACATATGAAAATGGGTTAGATTTTATAGAACATTATGATGAGAAACCAAATTTAATTACGTTTCTTGGTTCAAGTTTTGGAAATTTCAATAAAGAAGACGGAGATAATTTTTTGGCGAGAATTCACGATTTAATGAAATCGTCAGATTATTTCTTGTTGGGACTTGATTTAAAAAAAGACATTGATGTTTTGACTAATGCATACAATGATTCTAACGGTCTTACTGCCAAATTTAACCTGAACATTTTAGAAAGAATTAACAAGGAATTAGATGCCAATTTCAAAATTTCGCAATTTGCTCATCAAGCATCTTACAATGAACCAAAAGGAAGAATCGAAATGTATCTACGTTCTCTATCAGATCAAACTGTAACCATTCCAAAAGCAGATATTTCTATTCAACTAGTAGAAAACGAGTTAATACACACAGAAAACTCTCATAAATTCACCATGTCACAGATAAATTCTATGTTTGAAGAAGTAGGATTAGACATAGCACAGATATGGTTTGACACTAAGAAGTATTTTGGGTTAATTCTTGCTAAAAAATACTAGGTGTCTTTAACACATCTAAATCCTGAGAACATCCATCTTTCATCTAATCTGAAAAAGTTTCGATATGAACCACGTATGGATAAAGCAGGAGTACCAAACGAACCACCCCTCAACACTTTCTGGTTAGTGAACCACTTGTCATTATATTCATCAAATCCTGATTTAAATCCAGGATACCCAACAAATTCAGATGATGTCCATTCCCAAACATCACCAATCATTTGGTAACAACCGTAGTGACTCCTTCCGTTTTCATATGAGCCAACGTTTGTAGAACCCCAAACACAAGAATCCAAAAGATTTGCATGATTTTTAGTTGGAGATTCATTACCCCAAGGAAAAATCGTTTTAGTATTTTCTGCTTCGTTCCATAGTGCAGCTTTTTCCCATTCTGCTTCCGTTGGTAATCTTTTATTGGCCCATTTACAAAATGCCATTGCTTCGTAAAAACTCACATGACATACTGGCTCATTAATATTGATCTTTCGTTTGCCAATAAAGTCTCTTGTAAACCATTCACCACCTTCCTCCTCCCAATACATTGGTGCTTTCCATTCATTCTTCTTGACAGTATCCCATCCATCTGAAAGCCAGAATGAAAAGTCATCATAACCACCATCTTCAATGAATTCAAGATACTGTGCATTAGTAACTGGAAAATTTTCAATTTGAAAATCATTAATGTATACTTTATGTTCAGGTAATTCAATGTCATAACAAAACTCATTTCCTGAATATCCCATATTATAGATACCTCCTGGAATTTTGATATATTTTTGTTTCAAATTAGATGGTTTTTCTATATTTGCTATCCTAACAGGTCTATACTGATCACCAAGCAAGTGCTGTAAGTCATAAACAAGCAATTCCTGATGCTGGCATTCATGATGAATTGACATGGTAAATAGATAAGATGCTTCTGGCGTTAGTGAATTCTCCAAAACATCTGTAACTTTTTTGGTAATTACATCATAGTATTCTAGAATTTCATCAACTGTCGGTCTTGACATTAGTCCACGTTTTGCTTTATCGTGTGGTTTTCCAAATTGGTTATAGTATGAATTAAGGTATTTTGAGAATTCATCCGAATAAAATTCGTAATTTTTTTGTGTCTTACTCAAAACAATCTCGTTTAACCAACTAACATGCCCTAGATGCCATTTTGGTGGACTCGTGAAATACGCTGTCTGCACACCGAAATCGTTTTTTTCCAACGTTTTTATTAATTCTAGAGTTCTGGAACGGGTTTCTTTAAATTGCTTTAGAAGCGTATTCTGCGTCTTCTGCTCTAATGTCATGATCAATTGCAGTTTTTTTGAATTAATTAGTTTTAGTACCCTCTGGCAAATAGTGGTCTAATTTTGCTTTGGACACCACAGTAAATGCACTTTGAGTCGTCATCCTCACAGTCATCTGGTATTACCCTTATGTCAGCACCAGTTTCTTCCTTTATTTTTTCCTCACATGAAGGATTATCACATATCGGTGCTTTGATCAACATTCCTTTCTCTAATTCAGTTTTGAATCCATCATAGGTTTCCAAAGTGGTAGTTCTTTCGTCAAGAATTTTTTTTGCATTTGCAAACATGTCATCATGCATCTTATCTAATTCCTCAGCAATTACATTGTCTCTAATGGGTATATCGAGGTCTCTCTTTTCTCCAGTATCTCTTCTAGCAAGAACAATTTTTCCTTCAGTCATATCTTTAGGACCAAGTTCAATTCTTATTGGAATACCTTTCATTTCCCAGTCATTAAACTTGAAACCAGGTGTTACTTGGTCTCTATCATCTAAATGAACACGAATACTCTGATCCATTAAATTCAATTCGATCTCTCTTGATTTTTCTAGAATTATTTTTCTCTCTTCATCTGAATGATATATTGGAATAATTACTACTTGAATTGGTGCAACTCTAGGTGGCAGTACAAGACCTTTGTCATCACCATGCACCATTATCATCCCACCAATCAATCTCCAGGACACACCCCATGAAGTCTGCCATACAAAGCTCTCAACATTATTCTTGTCGGCATACTTTACTTCAAATGGTTTTGAAAAGTTCTGTCCAAGAAAGTGTGATGTGCCCATTTGGAGGGCCTTTCCATCAGGCATTAGCGATTCCATTGTAAGTGTGTAAACTGCACCCACAAATTTTTCTTTTTCAGATTTTCTTCCAGTGATTACAGGAATTGCAAGTTCCTCCTCAACAGTTTTCTTGTAAATTTCTAAGATATCGGTAACTTCTTTTTCTGCCTCATCCTTATCAGCATGTGCGGTATGGCCCTCTTGCCATAAAAATTCTGAAGTTCTGAGGAATGGTTTTGTTCCCTTGATTTCAGCTCGTAATGCAGAATTCCAAAAGTTAATTTTTAGTGGAAGGTCTCTCCAACTTCTAATCCACTTTGCATACATTGTATATGCTAATGTTTCTGATGTTGGGCGCAGTGCAAGTCTGTCACCAATTTCTCCATCACCAGAGTGGGTAACCCAAAAAACTTCTGGATTAAAACCAGTAAAATGTTCTTTCTCTTTTCCAAGAAGTGATTCCGGAATAAGTACTGGTAGGAATCCATTACGATGCCCTGTTGCAGCTAGTTTAGAATCCATTGATGCCTTCAATGATTCCCAGATTGAGTATCCATCAGGTCTCAGAACTATGAGACCTTTCACCGGTGCATAATCTGCTAATTCTGCTTTGATCACAATCTGAGTATACCACTCACTAAAGTCATCATTTTTCTTTACTGTGATTCCAGCTTCTTTTCCCATTAAATTTAGCCTTCTTTACAATCAATTTAAGTGCGTTTTAAAGAAAAAATTAGACATATATTCTAAAATAATTTCCCTTCAGCATGGTAAGGCAAAATCTGTTAGAGATTGTTGAAAAAATTGTGGCGCTTGATAGTAACATGAGATTTGCTTCCATAATCGATCATAATGGCAATATTCTAGAAGGGATTATGAAAGAAGGCAAGTCCTCACTTGAATCACAAAAACAGGAGGAGTATTTCTGCAAGCAAGTTGCCAAAAGAAGAAAAATGAGAAAGGAATTTGATAGGCAACTGGGTAAGGTTAGATACGTACACGTTGAGCGAGAAAGAGTTACACAGTTTGCCATCTATACCAGAAGAAAAATAGTTTTTGTCACATTGGAACCTGAACTTACGATTCAGCGTAAAATGAAAATTGTAAACAGTATAAAGCGGATTACAGGAAATATCTAAGAATTATAATTTATCGCCTTTACACAATACGTGCCCCATTACTCTACTTTGAAAGTTTGGACATACAAAACATTGAATAAAATGTACTTCTTTTTCTAGCACTGGGCATTCTACATATTCCTGCTTCATTCTTTTGAGCATTTTTGGGCTAACACCTTTAAGTTTTAACTTGCCTTTTTCATCCATCATTCCCGAAGCTTTTAACTCCGCTTTTACATCATCAGGGAGTTTTTGACGTCCTTCTCTTTGTTTTACCTCAACTTCGTATTTGTGCTCTAATTCTTCTGCCATTTTGCTTGATCTAAGAATAAAATATCAAGGCGTGATTTAACACTAACGAATGTAGATCGATTATTAAGGTTTTAACTTTTATATGATTGAATTTTTGTTTTGAAAATAGAATACAATTGCTAGCAATTTTTGATGTTGAGGGTGTCTTATATGATGCTGAATATTTGCCAATTCTAGCTGAAAAGGTAAACAAAGAACAAGAAATCTGGGATATTACAAAAAAAGGAATTCAAGGCTTGATTAAATGGGAAGATGGATTAAAAAAAAGAGTTGATCTTCTTAGAGGAATTGATTATGACACTTGTATCCAAGTAGCTGATTCGTTACCAATCATGACAGGTGCAAAGAAGGCATGTGCATCATTGAAACAGGCAGGGTGGAAGATTATGGCAGTGTCAGGAGGATTTACTATTATGACTGATAGACTTAGAAAAGAACTTAATCTTGACTATATTTTTTCAAACGAACTAATCTTCAAAGATAACAAACTTGATGGTGTGCAAATTCATGTAGATTCTGACAAAGCAAAATCTGCAAAGATCAAAATTGATGAGTGGGGAATCAGTAAAGATGAGATTGTAGTTATAGTTGACGGTGCCAATGATGTGAAACTATTTGATATATGTGAATTAGGAATTGCATATAGGGCGCAAGATTTGGTCAAAGATTTGGCAACTGTGAGTTTAGAAGAGAAGGACCTCACTAAGATAATTCCAATCATTAATAATCATTACAAGCCAGAAACTCCATTACAAGCAGTTTAGTCTTAGTTTTTTGAAAAAATTCAATTATGGTGGATAATTTTTCAATATAGTATGAGTATACGGATAATACCTGTAAAATTGAAAAATGATGTTACACCAGACGATGATATTGTAGAATTAATCTTATCGTCAAATAAGAAACCAATTGATGACGGTGACATTATAGTTGTTTCACAAAAAATTGTATCAAAACAAGAGGGCAGGACTATTAATCTTAATTCTGTTATTCCATCTGAGCTATCAGTTGGAATTGCATCTGCATATGAAAAAGATCCTAGATTAGTTGAGGCAATTTTATCCGAGTCAAAAAGAATTGTTCGGATGGAACATGGCGTAATAATTGTTGAAACCAATCATAATTTTATTTGTGCTAATGCAGGAATAGACGAAAGTAATGTCGAAAAAGACTATGCAACATTACTTCCAGTTAATCCTGATAGATCAGCAAAAAGAATAAGAGATGCAATACTCCAGATAACTGGAAAAAATACGGCAGTTATTATTTCTGACACGTTTGGCCGTCCATTTAGATTAGGTCAAACAGATCATGCAATTGGTGTTGCTGGAATTGAATCAATAAAAAACTATGAAGGAAAGCCTGACACATTTGGAAAAACAATGCGTGTTACCGCAATCGCAGTTGTTGATGAACTATGTGGTGCGGCTGAACTGGTAATGGGGAAAACTGACAAATCACCTGTCGTCATAATAAAAAATTATAATTTTGAATCAAAAAATGACAATATCAATTCAATTTTACGTGATAAAAGCGAAGATTTGTTTAGATAATTAAAAATAAAGAAAGTTTGTAGATATTCTGTAATGGAAAATCTTAGAGCAGAAATTCATTGTCATAATAGTTATTCTAACGGGCATGTAGGTGATCTAGAACCACCATTTGACTGTAATGTAACAGTACCAGTACAACTTGAACAGTCATTTAAAGCAGGCTTAGATGTGCTGTTTGTTACCAATCATAATACATTGGATGGCTACAAGCAAACGTTGGAATACAAATCAAACCATCAGAAATTTTCTAGCATCAATGTATATCCAGCCCAGGAGATAACGACAGACAAAGAGGCACATGTCCTAGCATATGGCCTGAATAAAGAAATTAAACCATTTCAAACATTAGAAGAGATACTAGATGATGCACGATCGCAAGATGCCGTCACAATTGCACCACATCCTTTTAGTCTTATTGATGCCTTACGTGAAGACTCGATTAAATGTGATTTGTTTGAAGTTTTTAACAGCTCAAATATTGATGTCTATTCAAACAAAAAAGCACAAGTATTTGCAAAAGATAACAATCTTGCTGTAACCGCAGGTAGTGATTCACATTTAGCAACAACTATCGGTAGGTGTACAAATCTAATTCAAGCTGAAAATTCACTAGACAGTGTGATTTCCGCTATGAAGAAAAAACAAATTTCAATAGAAAATACTGATTACATAAAGCGACGTGAAGTACTAGATCACGTTCACTTTAAAATAAAGAATTCAAAAGAATACATCGACAAATATGTTAGAGAATTTTATCCAAGTTCTGGTTGGTTCTTTAGTCAGTTATACAAATTCTATACATCCACACATAAAAGCTATATGTGGGATTTAGTTTTCCAAATATCCATATATTGTTTGAAAAGAATTTCTTACAAAATAAATTTTGAAGGATATGATCCGTATGCATTCAGGACAAGGGATATACCAACAATAACTAAGATGATTTTCTAGAATTTTTTGAGTAGGCATAGCTAAAAAAAACTAGTTTTTTATATCAACAATTTGCATTTTTGTTAGGTGATTAAGATTTCAGAATCAGATAAAAAATTAGATGTAAGAGGATTGTATTGCCCTTCTCCTGTAATGCAGACAGTTGTTGAGCTTGCAAAAATGCAAGTAGGTCAGACTCTTACTGTTCTTGCTGATGATCCTGCCGCCGAAGAAGATATAACTGAATTATGTCATAAACGTGGTCACGAACTTGTGGAATTGAAAAAAAATGGTAATGATCTTGAATTTATTATAAAAAAAATAAAATAGTTTTATTTCTGTTCAGATAAATATTTGTCAACATCAATAGCTGCCATACAACCATATCCTGCAGCAGTTACTGCTTGTCTGTATCTATGGTCATGAACGTCACCTGCTGAGAACACACC
>CAZMBA010000026.1:0-7193 GCA_964564665.1 uncultured Candidatus Nitrosopelagicus sp.
AAGAAATCAAACAAAAAATTTATTGGAATTGGTATAGGAATATTTGCAATATTGATTATTGCTGGAGGTGCAGCACTTATGGTGGGTGACATGGGTTTATCTTCAAGTTCACAAGTTGAGGAAAGAGCCACATGTGAGAGCAAGCCAATTCTTGTTTCGTCAACTAAAATTCCAGGATATCCAAATCCAGAAAAAGACCTGCAGTATTACCTAGATCGATATAACAATGAACCAAGTTATGCAGATTGGTTTGACAGGAATTTCCAAGGTAAGACAATACAAGACGTTGTCTGTTAGTTTCTAATATTATATTAACAGAAATCATCTAGTGATGACTCACGTAATGGTTGTGATGAAAAACCTAGCCGATTTAGATCTTGGGAAAATTCATCTACAAAACCATGTATCGTGTAGATTTTTTCAGCTCCTGATTGTTTGACTAATTCTAGCAACTCATTGTAGTCACAGTGATCACTTAGTGGTATGGAATAATCAGTTCCTCTTGTAAATGGAAATTTTTTTGAATTTGCCCATCCACTAAAGCCAATAGTTATAGCGTCATATTTTTTCTTCATATGCTGTATAAAGCGACTTTTGGTACTCATCATTGGTGCAACCATAACCCACGGTTTTTTTTCTAATAGTCCTTTTGATTCAGCCTCAGTATGGCCTATTCCTTCTTTCAATGGAGCACCAAGATTTCTATGTAGATCATTCATTTTTTTTACAGAATCATGATAGTATAGTGGCTCCCAATTTCCAAATAACTGTGAGATTGTTTGTGATTTACCTAGTTCATAACCGAGTAGAAGAACTGGTTTTCCCCTAGAATACAAATCAGAGATTTTCTCATTAACCTGTTTCACAATTTCGGTTATCTGTGGAAAGACAAATTCTGGCAAACCAAATGTACATTCTGTTATGAGGGTTCTACATTTTGGGATTTTTGCACCTTTAAGAAATCCACGATCACGAAGAGTGATATCGCCAGTATAGAAAATATCATCAAAAAGTATACCCCTTGAACCTAAAATATGACCTGTATCAATTAATGAAAAATTTTCCATAGTTTCTGTTGAGTCAAGTGAAAAGCCACGAAGTTTGGCTATCTGACTTGTTTCATCTGATGCTAATATCGTTCCAGTACCTCCTTTTGGTAGATGATCAATATGTGCATGAGAGACAAAGTTAATCCCATCATGATTGATTCTTCTTGGATCTAAGTAAACCGTGGATGTGCTATTTTTGCATCTTATTCCATTTTTTAATAATTGGATTACTCCCACACAGTTTGGTTAGTTATTTTGATTATAAATTAGAAGATTGATTATTTGTTAACAAGTATATGATTTTGAAAACTCGCACTAGACGCCAATCATAGAAAATATGCCGAAGGCTAGGACAAACACACCGCCGAGTATAATTACTTTTGACAATAGTCCCATAATTAGAGAAAATTTCTAGCAAGATAAGTTTTCTTCATAGGTAAAATCCACACAAATCCAATGCTTTATTTTAACGACAAATAAAATTGAGATATTGCTACATTTAGGAATACTAATTTCTGGACGAGGGAGTAATATGGAAGCGATTCTAAAAACAATAAAAAAACAAAGAATCCCAATCAAACCAGCAATTGTAATATCAAACAAACCTAATGCAAGAGGAGTGAAAATAGCCAAAAAACTTGGAGTTAAAGTGGAAATTATAGAAAGCAAGAGTTTCAAAAATAATCGTACGGGTTATGATAAAAAAATAATTTCGGCCCTGACAAAAAACGGCGTCACGCCTAAAAATGGTCTTGTATGCTTAGCAGGATTTATGCGAATTATTAGTCCATATTTTATCAAAAAATACAAGAATCATATTCTAAACATACATCCAGCTTTATTACCTGCATATCCAGGACTCGATGCACAGAGACAGGCAATAGAAAATGGTGCACAGTACTCTGGATGTACAGTACATCTTGTAGATGAGGGAGTTGATTCTGGTCCAATATTACTTCAGTCAGTTGTAAAAGTAAATAATGATGATACTGAGGAATCACTCTCAAAAAGAATTCTTGCAAAAGAGCATAAGATTTATCCTCAAGCGGTAAATCTTTTTGCACGGAAAAAAATTCGTATTACAGGAAAACAAATCAAAATTTTAAGTTAATCATCTGAGCCACCAAAAAAATACAAGACCGTAAGTTTTTTTGTATTTCCAAAAAAATAATGCTCTACATTTTTTGGAACAAAGAACACTTTTCCTGATTTTATAGAATAGTCAGTTTTGTTTATACGCAAGAATCCATTTCCGTCTAATACATAATACATTTCATCAGAATCATGAGGTTCTTGTGTATCATCCTCTCCTGGCTCCAAAGATAGAATACCAGCTGCCAATGAATCCCTATTAAGAAATGTATTAAAGTACGAATTTGAGTTAGAAATCTGCTTCAGATATGTCTGAATATCATACTCGTATTTCATATCTTAAATTAATAATTTCAATCTAAAAACATTAGCATAGTGTAATTAAATAACAACAATGTTACAATTTTTTTATGGTAGGCACAAAAATTGACGGCATAGAAGTTGGGAAAAATATCAAGCATGAAGTTTCACAGATTGTTGAAGAATTGAAATCACATGATGTTACTCCATGCCTTGCAACAATTCTTGTTGGTGATAACCCCTCCTCACAAACATATGTCAAAAATAAGCATAAAGCGTGTGAAGAGGCTGGCATAATAACCAAAGATCATAGACCGCCAACCGCAACATCACAAAATGATCTGAATGAACTAATCGATATGCTGAATGACGATCCGTCTGTTCACGGTATACTAGTGCAATTACCACTCCCAAATCATCTAGATGAATTTGATACAACAACTAGAATCTTACCAGAAAAAGATGTTGATGGGTTAACACCTCATAATGTTGGATTACTCGCTACAGGTAATGCAATACTCAAGCCCTGCACTCCTTCAGGTATTATAGAGATGCTAGATTACTACAAAATAGGGCTTGAGGGGAAAAATATAGTTATAATTAACAGAAGTAACTTGGTAGGAAAGCCATTATATCATTTGTTATTGCAAAAAAATGCTACTGTAACTACTTGCCATTCAAAGTCAATAGACTTGAAAAAATTTTGTAAAGAAGCTGATATTGTTATAACTGGAGTTGGAAATAGAGATAGTTTTACACTAACATCAAACATGATCAAGGATGATGCAGTTGTCATTGATGTTGCAACTACTCATCATAATGGAAAATTAAAAGGTGATACTGATTTTGAAGATATCATTTCAAAAGCATCATTTGCGTCACCTGTACCTGGTGGTGTAGGTCCAATGACAGTTGCTATGCTTTTAAAAAACACAGTAACCGCTGCTGCATTAAGTAAGGGAATTGAACCCAAATCCTGAAAAATCAGCATTAAGACAGATGCTGCTTGAAAGAAGAGATTCAACATCATTTGACTTGATGCAAATTCTGAGTGAAAGAATTCATCAACATCTTAGAAAAATAAGTACGTTTTCTGGAGCAAATTCAATTGGATGCTACTATTCCATTGGGAGCGAAGTCCAAACAAAGGCAATAATACAAGAACTAATATCTCAAAAAAAACAAGTTTCATTACCAAAAATCGAAGATGATACAATTGTATTTAGAACAGTCAAAAACTTTGATAGGCTTGAAAAAGGCAATTTCGGTATACTGGAACCAAAAGATGATTGGCCAGAAGTAAAATCATTTGATATCATAATTGTCCCTGCAATTGGTCTTACAAATGGTGGAGATAGATTAGGATACGGGCATGGGTATTATGATAAGTTTCTTTCAGACAAGTCAGTTACAAAAATTGCATTAGCATATAGCAAGCAAATTGTTAAGTCAATGCCACATTCTGACCATGACATAAAAATGGACTGGATTGTATCTGAAAATAAGTCATTTTTGGTTTCATAAAGCGTCTAGGCCTTTTTTTCCAATATCTTTTCGAAAGTATTTACTGGTACAATTAATCTTGTCAGTAACACTATATGCATTAGTTATAGCGTCATGTAGTGTATCACCCAATGCAGTAACCCCCAAAACCCGTCCGCCATTGGTCTTTATTTTATCAGCATCAATTTTTGTTCCTGCATGAAACACATTTGCATAATTGGGAATATTCTCAAGTCCTGTTATCTCATCATTTTTCGCATATGCCTCAGGATATCCTTTAGATGCAATGACGACACACACCGCATATTGTTTGTTCCAAGATATTTGATCCATTTCGCTGAGTTTTCCATCTGATGCTGCGATAAGATATTCTAACAAGTCAGAGTTAAACCTCATCAATATTGGCTGGCATTCAGGATCACCCATTCTAACATTATACTCTAAGACGTATGGTTTGTTGTCAGAAATCATAATACCTGCATACAAAAATCCCTTAAAATCAATGCCTTCATGTTTTAATGATTCCATTGTTTTGTCAATCACCTCCTTCTGGATTTTTTTTGCTAATTCAGAATCAACAACTGGCGTTGGTGAATATGCACCCATGCCACCAGTGTTTGGCCCCTTGTCATCATCAAAAATTCTTTTATGATCTTGACTTGTTGCCATTGGAATGCCCACATTACCATCACATAGGGCTATGAATGATGCCTCTATTCCATCAATGCGCTCTTCGATGATTATTTTTGAGCCAGCATCACCAAACGATTTCTCAATGAGTATATTATCAATGGCAGAAAATGCTTCATCTTTGTTACTGCAAACAAGTACTCCCTTTCCACCAGCAAGACCATCCGCCTTAATCACTACCTGTTTACCAAAATTCTCAACAAACTGTTTTGCCTTTTCTGGATCATCAAATATCTGAAATTCAGCAGTTGGAATGTGATTTCTATTCATAAATTCTTTTGCCCAAATTTTACTAGATTCTAATTGGGCAGCCTTTTTTGTTGGTCCAAAAATCTTAAGCCCACGTTGGTTAAATATGTCAACAATTCCTTTTGCCAAGGGGGCTTCAGGACCAACCACGGTAAAGCAATCTTTCTCTGAAGCAAAGTCTGCCAATTCGTTTATCTGATCGACTTGAATTGGAATATTATTTTTTGTGCCACCGTTTCCAGGTGCAGTGAACACATTCTCTACATTTGTTGATTGAGATATCTTCCATGAAATAGCATGCTCACGTCCACCTGAACCTACAACCAGAACATTGACCACAACTTTATAATTTAATTCTGATATATATTTCCAAGATAGTTAATACTCATATTCATATAGAGATAGTGCTCAAGTCGGATACATGGAATTAGTTGATGAGTTTGATGCAAAGCAAATTGAAAAAAATGTAAAGGATCATTTGAAAGGACAGAATGTGTCTGAGCTTATTTCAAAATCACAAGATAAAAAAGAAGAGATTATGTTTATTGAAGGACCGCCAACAATGAATGGTAAGCCTCATGCAGGGCATCTACGTGGTAGAGTGTTCAAAGATTTATGGTATAGGTATAATGTACTTTCAGGAAAAAATATAGTTTTTAATGCTGGATGGGATACACAAGGACTCCCAGTTGAACTGCAGGCTGAAAAAGAATTAGGTATTGAAAAAGGCAGGAAGGAGGACAGGACTGATGCAGAAATTAAGGAATTGGTTTCTGCATGCAAAAATATTATAACAAAATACCATAACGAATGGATGCAGGCTGATGAGAATCTTGGTGTCTCATTAAATCAAGAAAATGCGTACTGGACATACAAGGATGAATTTATTGAAAGGGAATGGAAACTACTCAAAAAAGCACATGAAAATGGAGTCCTAACTGAGGGTCACAGAGTAGTAGCATATTGCCCTAGTTGTTTGACATCTCTTAGTCATTCTGAAGTAAACCAAGGATATGATATGGTAAAGGATCCATCGTTATTTTATAAAGTAAAACTGCGTGATGAAGATAAATTTTTGATTGTTTGGACAACAATGCCATTCACACTTGTAACTGATGCGATGGTTGGCTCCATTCCAAATGAAGTGTATGTTGAAGTTAAAGTTGAAAACGAGGTATGGGTAGTGGGAAAAATCAGACTTGAGGACTTTATGAACGAAGTGAAGATTGAAGATTATCAAATACTCAAAACTTTTTCTGGTTCAGAATTTGAAGGGAAAAAATACATTCACCCACTATTAGATCAAATCCCAGAATTAGCAAAACTGTCTCAAAATGATAACTATCATGTAGTTGTGGCGGAAGAATTTGTGGATGTAAATACGGGCAGTGGATTAGTACATCTGTCACCTGCAAATGGTGAAGAGGACTACAATATAGCAACAAAAAGAAAAGTTGAGGTTTTTAGTCCAATCAACGATGAAGTGAACTTTACTGATGATGCAGGAGAGTATTCTGGAATGTTTGTACGTGATGCTGATGAGAAGATTATAGATGCAGTGAAAGAAAGACATGCATTAGTAAGAAGAGGTAGTATAAAACACAAATATCGATTATGTTGGCGTTGTAACAGCAATCTGGTCTGGCTTGCAAGAAGAGAATATTTTTACATGCTGGACAGATTAGGTGATAAGGCAATCAAAGCAGCCGAAGATGTTGAATATTTTTTTGATCAGCCAAAAAATAGATTTTTGGAAATCATAAAAGAAAAACACCCGTGGTGTATCTCACGTGAAAGATTTTGGGGATGTCCTATTCCAATTTGGAAGTGTAATGAGTGTGGAAACGTGGAAAGATTGTTTTCACGAAGAGAAATAATCGATGCTGCAAATGAATTACCAGATGGTGAAAAATTTGAACTTCATAGACCATGGATTGATAATATAATCATTAACTGTAAAGAGTGTAACGCGCAGATGGAAAGAGAAGAATTTGTACTGGACACGTGGCACAATAGCGGTTCAGCGCCATTATCATCACTTACTGATGATGAATATGAACGTAAAATACCTGCTCCATTCTTTACAGAAGGAATTGATCAGACACGTGGATGGGCATATACACTATTGGTTGAAAACGTGATATACAACAATAAGCCAGTCTCACCATACAAATCATTTCTTTTCCAAGGTCATGTGTTAGATGAAAATGGAAATAAAATGAGTAAAAGCAAAGGCAATGTATTAGAGGCATCTGATCTTTTGGAGAAATATCCTGCTGATCTGATCAGGTTTTATTTTATGTGGAAGGC
>CAZMBA010000027.1:0-2709 GCA_964564665.1 uncultured Candidatus Nitrosopelagicus sp.
GTGTTAACTCTTCCAGGAACAGCATCCAGCAAAACAACATAATCATGAATATTAAACGAATGTATAACATCTTTTGATGTTATCTCAAACTTGTAGGCTTTTCCTTTTTCAAGATGAAGTTCGCCTATCTCTTTTGTTCCATCCTCATGTTCAAAGGTCCAAAGCCATTGTTGCCCAGTGACTTGTATCACTTTAGCATCTGCCGGTACATGTTCTACAATTCTTTCAACATTCCAAGCTTCTGCGCCAACATAACATAACAATGCAGTTACAACACCAATGTATACCCATTCAGGCCATGAAGAATGATGTCCGCTCATCTTACCACTTTCCGTCTGCCTCGTATTCGGTAGGTGTTGCTTTTGGATTTGATTCCCTAAATCTGAGAACAAGCCAGACTATCATTCCGGAAACAACTGTACCGACCGTAAATGCAACAATCATTAATCTATAAAATAAACCCCAAATCTCCACACGCCTGTCTAGATACTCTCCAGGCTCATCACCAGCAGCCATTACATTCTGAACTGAAGGTATAATGATCAATAAACTCAGAATTACTCCAAGTCCAAGAAAAAGTCCAAATATTGCTTTCATTGTTACCGAATACTTGGCGTGGACGCTAAAATGTATTTAAGGGTTTGCAGGATTTCAGTTTTAAAATGTCTCATGAAAACGTTCGGATGGCATTGAGTTAATTGCAGTCAGATAAAATTTTTGATCGCCGTTCTTGAAAATATTTAATGACGCATTTGCTATGATTAGTTCAAATAAAACCTCTGGTTTCAGATCAAGAACTTTACCAATCATGGCTTTTATCGGGTCCATATGTGTTACCAGAACAACATTTTCGTCCTTGTGTTTATTTAAAACTGAATCTACCATTTCAGTTACACGTTTTTGTACTTGAGAAAAGGTTTCAACTCCATTTTCGCTGACCTCGTCACTTCCTTGATAAAATTTAAGGAAAACATTTCCATGTTTTTCAAAAATTTCATTATATGGCATCATTGTAAATTTCCCCATATCCAATTCTATCAATCGATCATCAGTAACAGCTTCCAGACCACAATGTTTTGAAACTATTTGAGCAGTTTGCAATGCTCTATCAATTGGACTTGTATAGATTGCAGAAATATTCAATGATTTTAACATCTCACCTGCTTGTTCAGCCTGTTCTAATCCCGTTTGGGTAAGATTAACATTTGGTGAGCGACCAGCTAGAATTTTCTTTGTGTTATTTTCAGCTTGTCCATGTCGTAGGAATATAATCATTTTTCTTAGATCATTCAGATTTTTCTATAGAGATAATAATAACATTGTTAGAGCGAATTCATGAAGATTGGGATTATCGGTGGAACTGGTGGTATGGGTAAAGGATTTGCGTTTAGATGGTGCAAAAATCATGATATTATCATTGGTTCGCGTGATGCTGAACGTGCCATGTCAACAGCTGCTGAATATACATCTCAAGCAACAGAAGCATATAACCAAATCAATGGCACCATAACTGGAAAAGATAACATTTCAGTAGCAAAAGAATCCCAGATCTTAGTTCTATCCATACCATACGATAACATAGATTCGATATGTTCACAGATTCTACCAGAGGTTAACGATGATTGTGTTGTGATATCTCCAATAGTTCCAATGACAAAAACCGATACAGGATTTGAATGTGTTGCCATCAAAGAGAACAAACCGTTTTCACATCAAATGGTCGAAAAACATATGAAAGACAAAACAAAATTAGTATCAGCGTTTCATGTAATCTCTGAAAAGAAACTGATCAATCCTACATTAGCTTTAGATTATGATATATTTGTTGCAGGGGATAGCAAAGAATCTGTTGAAGTTGTTAACGGATTGATAAATGAGATTGAAGGACTACGTCCAATCTATCTAGGACCTGGTACATTGGCATATTTGGTTGAAATGTCTACGCCGCTACTACTTAACGCGATGATTAGAAACAAGATGAAGAATCCTGGTATCAAGATAATTTAATTATCAAGATATACTATTGACATGAGTCACGAATATTCGCGTCGTGGTAGAAATTGGTTCACAGCCATGGGCGTATTATTTATTGTCATGGCTGGAATTATTATTATTAGAAACATGTTACTCTGGAGTCCTGGATTTTTTTATGATTTTTTAGTTAGTCCAGAAATTACAAATGAAAAATTTTCTGTCGGAATGATTATCTTTGGCTGTATAATGATTGGATTAGGATTCAGGAAGTCAAATGTCAAAACAAAATGAATTTCTAAAAAAACAAAAAATTCTACATCTTGCGACTATTGATAAAACAGGTATGCCGCACATAGTTCCAGTTTGGTACATGTACAGTGCAAAAAAAATCTATGTCGGTACAAACACAAATTCTCAAAAGGCAAAAAATGTCAAATTACATAAAAAAGTAAGTTTTTGTGTTGATATTGGTATCAATGCGCCAGATATCTTTGGGGTCATGGGACGTGGTAATGCCAAACTGATCAAAGACGACACTACAGTATCAAAATTAGCAAAGAAAATTCTTTTGCGCTATTTCAAATCACTAAACAACAAATCTGCAAAAGAAATACTGGATGATACTGATTGTATAATTGAAATTATGCCTAAAAAATACTCGGTGTGGAAGTTTTAGCGAACAAAATCTTCAATTTTGTCCATGGCAGATTCTAGAATTTTCATATTTGGTAAAAA
>CAZMBA010000028.1:0-9004 GCA_964564665.1 uncultured Candidatus Nitrosopelagicus sp.
GATAATTGCAGTGCCTGTAATGACTTTTGCAGGATTTCCACCAACACTAGCTGCAAGCAATAGCTTATTTGCAGCATTTAGTAATGCAGTTGCTTCTACTGCTACATACGCAAAACAAAAAAGAATTGAGTATGGAATTGGATTAAGATTAGGCCTCATGTGCATTCCAGGAACTATACTTGGGGCATTTGTCTCTGATGTTATGACGCCAGTCATATTTCAAATTCTATTTGCACTAATTCTGGTTTCTTCAGCAGTATACATCTTCGTCAAAAGAAAAATATCTGAAAAACCATACAATTTGAAAAACTCCATGATGGTTTTTGTTGCAGGTGCAAGTTTCTTTGCAGGGATAATCTCAAGTTTATTTGGAATTGGTGGCGGTGTAGTATTTGTTCCACTTATGGTAATTGGAATAGGCATATCAATGAGAAAGGCTGCACCAACATCACAACTTGTCTTGATATTTGCATCACTCAGTGGTTTAATCGTTCATTCACTGTTAGGCCATCCTGACTTTACGCAGGCCATGTTGTTGTCTATTGGAGCATTTGCAGGCGGTCTATTAGGTGCACGATTGTCCTTAGATATCAAAGAAACAAAGTTAAAAATTCTTGTTACTATTGTGTTGATGGCTGCAGCCGTAAAATTAGTTATAGATTCGATGGAGGTTCCTTTTTAATTCTGTAAAGATTTTTCTTGCAGGTTAGAACAACTTCCCCATCTTCATTTATACCTTCAAAATCAACACCAATCAAACCAAACTCATCATCAAGATCTTTTTTCTCAGATATCGTGAATTTGATTTTAAGAACTTGGTCTGTGTATAATGGTTTTAGAAATCTAGTTTGTCTATTTTCCCATTCCTTATCACCGTCGATACCATAAAGTATGATTAGATTTCCATAAATCTGTCTTAATCTGGTAAACTCACCTTCCATACGGGAAATCATTGCCCTGCCAGAAACGATTTTAGGCTCTTTTTTACCAGTATCAATCTCAAACATTGCATTTCTTATTCGTGAAAATCCCAGATACTCATCTAATTCGTTATCTGATATTGTGGTTGTTGATTGGAATTGATCACCAATTTTTAGCGAGGAAAATTTTTCCATCTTTATCTTGATTCGTCAGGGCAAAATATTACTTCAGAACTTGCATCTGCTTCATCCGTAACCAAGTAGTTTATTGTATTTACAAGATTTTGATCACTAGGTTCTTTCCCATCAACAGTTCCTGGTAGGATTACAAACATTCTGACATTTGATTTTAGGACATCACTTAGTTCTTGGTTAACTGTAGTTGCAAACGGTCTTAACGCACCTCTAAAAACTTCTGCTTTTGCTCTTGCATGACCACCAACTTTTTTCCCAGCAGGAAGGGCTGGTCCAACAATGACTATCCTACCTTTTACACCATTGAATAACCTTGGGTCATCAGAACCACCTGAAACAATAGTTTCCATAGCGTTTTGAGCTTCTTGAGCTGGCCTATTTATGAATTTATTAATTAAATTATTCCATTCATTTCTAGTCAAATCAGTTAATTTGGAAAATTCAGGTACGTTTCCTGTTATATGTATGAATAACGTGTTGGATTCAGCATTGCTATCAATTACGTGTACACCATTACTTTCCAACATTGCTTTAAGCGTACTTGCTTTTTGAGCCGCATCATCTGATTCATCATTTGTAATAACACATTTAATTCCTTCAAGGTTATTTTTTTCAGTTTTAGGAATAGACGATGTAATGTGTGATTTCACTGAATAAAATACTCTATCACCAGGAATTATTTTTCCATTGAGAATTTTTGATTGTTCGTCACCTGCAAGAGTTAGAACCGTTGCTGCAACCTGATCTTGTGATAAAAATTGTTGATCTGGTATCATCGTCGAAGTATTTTTTTGAATTTTTTCGGCAATATACTGAACCTTATTTAGTAGATTAGTAAGTGTAGTTTCTGGTTTATCTATCTTTTCCGCAGCAGACTTTATTCCATCCTTAATAGTTTGTTCATCTTCACCTAACAAGTCTACAATTTCTTTATTTGCAGCTTCAACTTCACTTGGTGAAAGTTCTTCAAATCCGCTTACTCTAAGAAACTCAGATGCAGCTTTTGGATAAACTGTCTTGTAAATTCTATCTGAATGAACAGGTCCAGGGTTAGTACCAATCGAAACAATTCCCTTTTCTGTAAGTTCCCATGACATTGCTTCAACAAGTCTATTCTTTGCACCTTGTGATGCTGTATATGGACTTCTGAATCTATATGGTCTTTGTTCAAGTGGTCTTTCTTCAGCAAAGAATGTAGAAATTGTAATGATTTTTCCACCTTCATTCATAACTTTCAGTGCTTGTACAGATGTCCAAAAAGTGCCAGTTAGGTGAATGTCTACAGTACTTCTAAAATCTTCTAATGGCGCATGTGCAAAACATGTAACAGGACCTGACACACCAGCATTATTTACAACAACATCAACATTGATATTTTCATTTTGCAGTGTGTCAAACATTTCAGTGATTGCTTTTTCATCACTCACATCTACACCTGAAAAAATCTTTACAAATCCATTCGTCTGTTTTTCATTAATTATCTCTTGAAGCATTTTTGAAGTGCTTTCTAATGGCTCTTTTCGCCTTCCTAAGATTATTACACTTGCACCATTTTCTACAAATTTTTTTGCAACCGTCATCCCAATACCGGTTCCACTTCCTGTAATCAGGGCAACTTTATCTTGAAATTCTAACATGGATGAATTGTTGATTGAATTGTAATATTAATTGCTTACCAACGAAATTAATGTTTATTTTAGGGTCATTTCGAATAAATCGCATGCATGATTCTGAGCCAGAGACTTTTGTCATTAAATCCATGCCAGAAAAATTTTCAGATATTTTAGATTCGATCGGTGTATCTTCAACTCCAAAAGAAATTGCTACAGATAATGTGGAAAATGATGATTACTATAGTAGAGTATTTTCTCAAACTACAAGAATGGTTACTAACAAAGGTTGTCTTGACGTAAAAGGAAAAAACATCGACGTCATCCAGATTATTCAAAAGGGATAGAGATGCAAGATCCAAATCCATTACCATGGGGGGCGCAAGATAGATTTCAGGCTCATTTTATTGTTAGAAAAAACGACGTTGAAAATCCATTAGACTACACTGCACGTACAGTACTATCAACCAATGGGCATTTTGGTTCAAAGAAAATTACTGCCATTACATGGAATGGCGGAAAAATCGCTGAGGTGCTTAACTCAGACAAATCACTAACTGAAATGATCGTCAACCAATCACCAGATGATGCAGTAATCACTGTTGAGCCTACTAATGAGGGAATAAGGATTTATGGAAAATGGAAAAATGGTTTTGAATTTGGCGTATCAAAAGAATTGTTCAAGATATATGATACTATTGCACATCATCTAAAGAAATTTTCTGGAATTAAAACCTCTACAGCAAAAACAAAAAAACAAGAGACAAAATCTGATTCCAATGGAGAATCTAGTAAAGAAACAGTAGAGCCAGTAAAGATCAAAGGTGCTATGCCAAAAGGCTGGAAATAAACTATTAGGCTTTCCACCAGTCTAGTGCAATATAGTCAATCTTTTTGCTGCCATGTGGAATAGCTAGCACAAATTGTTTTTTCACACTGGTTGCTAATCTTCCAGCTAAAACAACGTCAGTTGATGAAATATTTTCATTCCTATTATAAACCTGGACAAGGAATGGTGCATGATCAATCCCTGGTCCCTTTTGATACACGGCAAAATCACAGCCGAATTTTATTCCAGGATTAACAATGTAGCCTTTTTCTCTGAAATCATTATAGACTAGAAATTTTTTGTCAAAGTTGTGATGTTGTTCACGACAAATCTCAAGCATGTCATTTGTTGTGACTCTTTTTTTATTTTTGAAAATTTGAATCTTTGATTTTAACATTAGATAGTATCCTTCAATCAAATCTAAAATCAAAGGTGCATCGATATCATTAGACTTTGGTTTAGAAATGCCAATTGGCTTTCCATAATATCCATTTGTGAATAATTTTTTTGAATCTGATAAATCCCAAACAATTAGTCGATTTTCGATTAATTCGCTTTTCAATTACAAGCTCAAAGCTAAAAGTATGAATGAATCTGAGACTTCTTGACATTTATCAGCCATCTCTTCTATCCCTTCAATTGTATCCTTCATCAACAAAAGTTCTTTTGTTGCCGAGATGTCGAGTGATTTCAGTACCATTTTTCGATATTTAATATCAATTTCACGCTCAATCTTTTGTGTATCTTGTGCGAATTCAATGGATTTTGCTGAATCAGAATTTAGACTACGAATTATCTCATTCAGTTTATAGATCTCATCTACAACTAATTCAATTAGTTCAGTAAGATCTTTGTCTAGTTTTGCAGTCTTTAAAGTAGCAGGCTTGATACTTGACAATTTGAATGCAATTCCTGTAATGTATCCAGCAATTTCATCCATTGTATAGGCGGTATTCAATAAATTTTCACGGTTTAGAATTAATCCACCAACATCAGCAACATCACGTGTTATTTTTCTTCTAAGTGTTTCAACTTCTTCTTCTAACGAAGATATTTGTTCTAACGCATCGCTAATTCCATTTTTGTCTTTTTTTACTATTAACTCTGGAAGTGTAGCTAGACTTCTACCTGCATTAAGAATTCGGTTTATCTCATCTTGCAAAACTGCAATTGCCTTTCGTTTTGCTTGAACTTCTAATTCTCCACTATACATAACGAGATTTATGTTATATTGGAACTGTTAATTAATGCTTGCCTAGAATTTTGTGGCTAAAGTGCCTAAACAGACTTTTTTTGAGTTTTATACAATGCAATTACTTCTTCATCAGTTGAAGCATCTTCTACATGTTTTTCAGTACGTATCTTTCCAGTAAATTTTGGAAACCTTAACGCAAATCCACTATCCTTTCTTAATACATCAAATCCAGTTTTATGTATTGGGCTAAGAGTAATCTCTGAAGCAACGATTTCTATAACAAGATTTGGTTCAAACCAAACGTCAGCTTCCATATCGCTTTCAATTCTTGAGTTCATTTTTATCGTTACATTTGGTGATAATAATTGGTATAACTGATCTAAACTTTCATCTGTAAATCCTGTACCAACTTTGCATATACTAGGAAATGTATCATTTTCACTATTGTATGTAGCAAGTAGTAATGTACCATATCTACCAGTTCTTCTACCTTTTCCAAAAAATGCACCAATGACGATCAAATCCAAACTATCACCAAGTTCATTTTGATATTCACGTTTTAGCTTTAGCCAGTTACTTCCTCTCATTCCTGCTCTATATGACGAATCAAGCATTTTTAGCATAAGCCCTTCACAGCCAGAGTTTATAGAGTTCTCTAAGACCTCAATAACATCCCCGTCATTTTTCATAATTGACATTGGAATCACCTTTGCAAATTTTGTTTCTTTTATAATTTTTTGAAGAAGGTGACGCCGTTCCAAATAAGGTAAGTTAATTGATTTTTTTCCATCGACATAGAGTACATCAAAAAAGTTCACTGTGATTGGATAGTCCAAAACTGCTTTTTCTACTTTGTATTTTCTACGTCTATGCATTAGTTCTTGAAATGGTAAAAAGTCACCCGTGTTTTCATTAATCGCAACTATTTCTGCTTCTAAAATGCAATCTTCACAAATTAGCATGTTAGGAATTTTTTCAACAATATCAGGATAATACTGTGTGATCTTTTCTAAACTTCTTGAAAAAATTATTATTTCATTTCCTTTTTTATGAATTTGTGCACGTTCTCCATCTAGTTTGTATTCTGCAGCAAACTCTTTTTGAAATTTTTTAAATGCATCTGTCTCACTTTTTACCCTATCAGCAAGCATAGGTCTAATTGGACTAAAAACATTAATTTCAAATTTTTTTATTCCGTCAATGCCTTGTTTTGCAATGACCTCAGACACATGACCCAAATCACTAGAAACATTGTATGCATGCTCAACTAATTCACGATTACTCTTTTCCCCAGTAAATGCAATTGCCAGTGCATCCATCAGTGTATTCTCCGCTATGCCAAGACGAAGTGTACCTAATAGAATTTTTAATATGAATTTAGCTTCAGTTGAAGTAGCATCATTTAGCAAACTAGAAATGTATTTTATTTTCATATCTTGGGAACGTCTACCTTCAAGCTTTGCAATTTTAAATAGCGTATCATAAACTCGTTCTAAAGTTATATTTTCAGCAGAGAATGTTGTTTGTGTCTTTTGTGTGAGTACATTTCCAGCAGTTATACCTAGATCACCACCAACTTTGTAGTCATCTTCAATTTTTTTAATTGTAATGCCAGCTGATTTTGCAATTGATTTCATTGCAAGTTTTTCTGCTACTCCTAGTTCAATACCCTCAAAGTTAGGACGAAGTTTTCCTTGTATCAAATACACTGCTTTTGAAATTACATCAGTAGGTGTTTGCTTAAGTAGTTCAACTAGGATTTCAGTGAGTTCTAGACGTTTACTCGTTGACTCCATTCTCTCAAAAAAGTCTGCAAATTCGGCAAATCTCATTATCTTCTAAGGAGTTAAGAGTTTGAATAAGTTTTGTTCTAAATATACCGAAAAATGACTTTTTTCTTGTCCTGTTTTAATTCAGACACAAGTGCAAAATTACAAAGAGGGTAGTCTTGTTTATACTGCTTCATAAAACTCCATGCCACATCGTGATTCCTAAATTCAGTACGAATACTCGGCATCACAATTTCTTTTCCATAAACATCGAAAGATACTATTGAATAGTTTCTTGGTCTTCTGTGAGGTTTTGCATTGATAAACCATGTAATTGCAAATATGAATGCAATTCCAACTATCATTCCTGCGCCAATGTCTTTAAAAACAGGCCAAAATAGATTTGGTATACTTACTCCAAATAGTTGTATCAAATAATGTGAAAACGCAACTACCGCTATACCAGTAATACTAAGTGTCCCAAAAACTGAAAAAATATTCCTAAAACCCATAGATATGCTAAAAATACATTTGTTATAATGTTTTTTGAATGTAGATCATCTAATCAGGATCTTCATAATTCTCTTTTCGATTGCTTCCAGAGGCACCAGTCCTCACGCTATGTGGTTTATCCATGGGCTTCATCTTACTCTCCAATACATCCATACGAGCCTTATAACCCTGAGCATATTCTAATTCATCTGGCACTAGTGTTGCAGGATGTACAAATCCCTGTCTTCTCATATCTAATGCTTTTTTTGTTGCTTGCTCTCTAACGTAATCCCAATCAGGAGTAGAAAATCCGTCAAAAGGCCCTGTAAATTTACCATTATGCATACTAAAGACTAATGCTTCAACAATTGGGATGCAGAAATCAATTGTTGCTGCAGAATTTAGTTTTACAGGCATTAGTGGCATATTATGACTTCCTCTTGTATTGCCTGCAACAAAATGAGGAAAATTAAAAACACTGCCAGCCTCTTCTGTTGCTGGGAACATTTTTTGTGTTCTTACTAAACAGACTGGATCGTCTTTTCCAACGTACGTTCCTGCAATATTATGTAAACGATCAGTTGATGCATCCACTATCGGCTCACCATCTTTTGTTGTTATTGAAGATATAACATATCGCCCTGGATACATCAAAGCTGCTTCTAATGTCGGCTTGTCTTCCCATAATGATAATTTGGCAATTGATGCCTCTTCCACGTCCATTACGTAAAAGATCACACCGTCAGCAAGTGATTTGTTTACAATTAATCCTGTGTTGCTTAACGAATCTACAAACAGCCTATACATTGGATAATTAAACGCACCAGGCTCTGTTTTATCAGCTGCAAAAACAGTAAATGCCTCGTTTGGCCTCTCTTCAAATTCTAACTCTGCTACTCCCGGACCCATTCCTTTAACATTACCTGAGAATGAATCTTTTAGCAAGTCTTGGCCTGCTCCATAGAGTCCTTCTTGTTTTGCCACTTGGGTTCCTGCCTCAAATGCATCCCATGCTAATTTGTGAATTTCTTCATTATCGGTACCTTTGGTATGACTCATTACGATATGTACATCATCACCACAGTAGCCGATGTAATGATCTAGTAAAAGATCGGCAGAACTTTCTACACTGTTCCTAACAGCATCTAGTAATCCTTCACTTGGTTTTGTATGACCACCAATGCCGCCAATATCAGCTTTGATGACAGAAACGGTTATTCTCATGCTTTGTCTTTTTCAATCTTCGATTTATAGTATTACGTCCCCAAATCAAATTTTCTATGATCTAAAAATTTGAAAAAAACCATTGAAAATTTCAAAAAAATCAAAATCCTAATAAAGCCCATCCCATAGGAAATTGCAATGGCAGACAAAGCACACCTGAATATGATAATTACAGGACATATTGATAATGGTAAATCAACCACAATGGGTCACTTTTTGATGGATTTAGGTGTAGTTGATGAAAGAGCTATCGCTCAACATGCAGAGGAATCCGAAAAGACTGGAAAAGGTGATACTTTCAAGTATGCTTGGGTTATGGATAACATCAAAGATGAGAGAGAAAGAGGAATTACAATCGATCTTGCCTTTCAGAAATTCGAAACTCCAAAATACTTCTTTACATTAATTGACGCTCCTGGCCACAGGGACTTTATCAAAAACATGATTACTGGTGCATCTGAAGCAGACGCTGCTGTACTTGTACTTTCTGCAAAAGAAGGTGAAACTGATACAGCAATTGCACCTGGTGGGCAGGCAAGAGAACACGCATTCTTACTAAAGACATTAGGAGTTGGTCAAATTATAGTTGCAATAAACAAGATGGATGATAGTAAATTCTCTGAAGATGCATACAACGCAGCAAAAGCAAAAGGAGAACAATTAGTAAAATCTGTAGGTTATAAATTAGAAAATGTTCCATTCATTCCATGTTCTGGATGGACTGGGGACAATTTAGTTAAAAAATCTGAAAACATGCCATGGTACAAAGG
>CAZMBA010000029.1:0-7562 GCA_964564665.1 uncultured Candidatus Nitrosopelagicus sp.
AGTCGGAGTCAAGGGTGACTTTTTGGAAAGGACAGAAGCACTTCTAGAAGCTGGCACTGATGCAATAGTAGTAGATATTGCACATGGACATAGCGAAAATGCAATCAGTACAGTGAAGAATATCAAAAAAGCGTTTCCCAATTGTGAATTGATTGCAGGAAATGTTGCTACTGCACAAGGAACTGAAGATCTGATAAAGGCAGGGGTTGATGCTGTAAAAGTTGGTGTTGGCTCTGGCTCAATTTGTATTACTAGAGTGATAACAGGTTCTGGTGTTCCTCAGTTAACAGCAGTTTTAGATTGTGCAGAAATTGGCAAACAATATGATATTCCAATAATATCAGACGGTGGTACTAGAACATCAGGTGATGCAACAAAAGCATTAGCTGCAGGCGCATCATCCGTGATGCTAGGTAGTATGTTAGGTGGAACTGATGAGAGTCCTGGTTCTACTATTAGTAAGAATGGAAAACGATTCAAAATTTATCGTGGTATGGCTTCGTTAGCAGCTGCTAGAGGACGAAAGACCAAAGAGAGCGGACAAATAGATTTGGGCGATGACCTGAATGATTATGTGGCTGAAGGTGTAGAAGCATTTATTCCATACAAGGGAAGTGTTACAGACATTTTAGTCCAAATTACAGGCGGAATTCGTTCTGGTTTAAGTTATTGTGGTGCGCATAATATTTTACAAATGCAGAGAAACTCTGAATTCATAAAAATGTCACGTGCTGGTTTTGCTGAAAGCCAATCACATGATGTTGATTTAATGTAGTTAGTTTTTTATTCTTATAACATAAACTTTTGATGTGTTTAGTAAATTCACAATAATTGGGTTAATAATCGGAAGTATAATTTCTCTCCTTGGAGCATCTTCCATGATTGATTCATTTGCAAATCCAAATGAAATTCAAGACACAAATGAAACTTTTGGAGTTGGTGATGCAGATAAAATACGATTTAATGCACCTGAAAATTCCTATCAAACCGTAACTGTCACCGGAGAAGCATTTGATGTAAAAATCATTACTCCTGACGAAAGTAATAATGTCCATGAAAGTTTCAAGGGTAAGGCAACTTTCTCATGGACGAATATGATATCAGGTGAAAATATTATTCAAATACAAAATACAGGAAACTCCGAGTTTCATGTTTCTGGAACATTTGAATTACAACGTGATCCATTATTTTTTACATATTCTATTCTAGTCATAGTTGCAGGAATTGTTATCATTGGATTTAGTGCAGGCTTTAGTGTAAGAAAGCCTAAGGGATTTTAGCCTAGTTCTGCAAGTGGATACGAGCCAATAACTTTTAGAAATTTAGTGTTTTTCTTCAAATTATCTAGTAAGTAACTTATTTTTTCATCTGAAACATGACCAACAAAATCTAAATAGAAATTATATTCCCATGAGGTGCCTTTCTTTGGTCTTGATTCAATTTTAGTCAGGTTGATGTTGTTATCAAAAAATTCTTTGATTATTTCATGTAATGCACCAGGTTCATGCTTAATTGAAAAGATGATTGATGTTTTGTCATTTGATGTAGGTTCAGTTTGTTGTTTAGAGAATACTAGAAACCTTGTAATATTGTTTTTTTCATTCTCAATATTTTCTCTAATTATAGGCATGCTGTAAATATCTGCTGCATTTTGACTTGCTATTGCAGCCGTACTTTTATCATCTAGTTCTTTAATTATCTTAACACTTCCTGCTGTGTCATACGTTGGAACTGTTTTCAAAGAATTTTCTTCTATGAAATTTCTACATTGACCTAATGCCTGAGGATGGGAATAGACAGTAGTGATCTCATCAATATTCCCATTACCAATCAGGCAATGATGAATTGGGAGATATATTTCTCCTATTGCATTAAGGTTAGATGAAAAAATTGCATCATAGCTCTGACCCACACTTCCTTCAATTGAATTTTCAACAGGCAAAATTGCAAAATCTAAATTTCCAGACTGTACTTGTTCTAATACTTGGTGAAAAGTTAGACAAGGCACGGTTTCTATATCATTTTTAAAAAATTTCTTAGCTGAACTTTCGCTATATGCTCCATGTTCACCCTGAAAGGAGATTTTCTTCATATCAGAACTCTTATTTTAAGAAAGTATTCTTTCCAAAATCAGAGGATAGTTTTCTATCGTCAATCCAACCGCATTCTTTACACTTTACGGCATCACGGATCTGAACAACTTGTCCAAAGCATTTTCGACATTTTGTAAATATGACACCCAGATCCGGTCCATCAATTTTTGCATGTATTGTTCCATTAATATGATTAATTATTTTTAACTTGACAATATCTTTTACCAGAGCAACATTTTTTTTCCTAAGATGTCTGGTAACGCAAATACATTCAACATTTGCAGCTACCTTGGCACCATTGATATAATTTATAGAAACTGCAATCATGGAACCCAGAGTTGCTTCAACAGGACCAATTATGATATCATCAACTTTTGGAACAGAAAGTAATCTATTATCAGATACTGATGCCGATCTGTCTTCTTTATTGAATTCTATATTTCCAATCGTAGATGATCTAATTGATTCTCCATCATCATATGTATTGTCACCTGCAAGATATTCTTCCGAAAAAGCAATCTTTTCTCCAGGCAATCTAAATTCTTCAGTCACGACTTTTGCCCACATTCATAACTATTAATTGTTATTCAGATATTTTATGGTAAAATTTTGTAATTCTAATTTTTATAACCAATGTGAAATTTCCAGATAATTTCCAATCTCTTCATTATTAAGATGTTTGAGTAATGCGTATGCCTGTGGTGTAGATAAAACAGGTTTATCAAATTGATTATCAGTAGAAATTCTTGGACATGCAACTTGGATGAATGCATCAATACTAGTAAAGTTTCTCAATCTATCATTTGTGATATCTGTAAGTGCAAGAAGTTGAACATTCTTGCCTACATTTTCTAATTCTTTTTTAATTTTTAGTGCTGTAAGTTTTGCAAATTGACCTTCTTTTAGACCAACAATTATGCCAAATATTTGTGCATCAGCAGCTTTGAAAATTGTCAGTGTTGCTTTTTTCTCCAGTTTATTAGCAAATTCAGTTACATCTCTAATCTCGTTAAAATATGGATCCAAGACAAATGTTGGTTTCTTTGTTGAAAGAGCAATGCCTGCTGCATGAAAATTACTTTGTCCAAGAAACAAGTTTCCATCAACGTCATCTTTTATTTCCATAGCTGGATAGAACTCACAACCAAATACCTGTCCATCATTTAATTGTCCTTTTCCTTTTCCTATCTTTACAGAAATATTATTTTCTTCGAGGAATTTTTTCACATGATCGACTTCATGTAGATGCTGGCTATCGGTTATTAATGAAATTGTTTTACCATTAAATCTCTCAATACATTTTGGTAAGACTTTGTCAAATGTTATATTATCAAATGCATCAATCATCACCACATTATCCTCAAATGTATCAAGTTTGTTTGTATGACCAACGTTAAACAAAATCTCAGCTCCTAATACCTTTGCACCATTTGAATTCAAGTCACAGGTTCCCCAAGTTGCATCGCCAAGAACAAATGCAGGTATATCAAATTTTTCCATTATATGTTGTGCCGTTTCTTGAATTTTTGGTAAAATCCCGTCAGGCCCATTTATTGCAACTGAAATTGGCTTTTTTTCCGAAATTACCTCAAATATTTTCTGTTCATCAATGACTATCATTAGTTCACAATTCTGCATTTTGAATTTAAACTAAACTAAAAAACCGCCTAATCACTAAAATTGAAATTTATTTTCTATCATGTATGGAATCTAAAACAATTCACATTGGTTTTGATGATACAGATTCTCCCAAAGGAATGTGTACTACCTATCTTGCCTATAGGCTGATCAAATCGCTAAAAAAAGAACATGTTGATTTTCTAGATTTTCCAAATTTAATTAGATTTAATCCAAACATTCCATGGAAAACCCGCGGGAACGGTGCTGTGGCAATTAAAATTTCCACAAAAAAACCAGAAAAAATAAAAAAAATGGTTAAACAGTTAGTTAGCAAATATGCAGATACAAAAAACGGTGCAAATCCAGGACTTGTATTCTTTGAACAAGAAAAAATTCCTAAGCATTTTAGCCAATTTAGTACTAAGGCTCTATGGAAATTAATTAAAAGAAATGATGCAAAAAGTTTTATTAAAAAAAATAATATTGAGTCATTTTATCTTGGTAACGGTCAAGGTTTGGTTGGTGCAATTGGTGCAATAAGTTATCAATTTTCGGATAACACTTTTGAATTATTGAGTTACAGGAACAAATCTAAGTTTGGTCTTAAACGTAATATTGATAAAAAACTTGTAAAAGAAATGCAAGAGAGAACTTTCCCACATACGTTTAACAGCTACGATAATGAAAAAGAGAAAATTTTGATTAGCCCTAATGGGCCAGATCCTGTTTTTTTCGGAGTAAGAGGAGAAAACCCCTCAATATTGATCACTGCTGCAGAATCGATTAAACCACAAGAAAAGTTAGATGGTTATCTAATCTTCAAATCTAACCAAGGAACTGGTGATCATCTTAAAAATAAAATTGATGTAGATAGCTTTGAACCTTATACATCAGGCACTATTGAAGGAACTATTGAATCACCTCCAATTGTTTTGCGCGGTGGCCATGTATTTTTTTCAATCAATTCAAAAGAGAAAAAAATTAACTGTTGTGTTTACAAACCTACTAGAATTACACATGTTGCAAAAAATCTAATAAAAGGTGATAGAATCTTAATTGGTGGAGGAGTAAGAAGGGCATCAAAAAATTTTGATAGAATTTTCAATATTGAGTTTCTTAGGCCATTACATCTAGAAGAACATCTAACTTTTAGAAATCCGTTTTGTAAGTCATGTAATAAACGGATGAAATCAAAGGGAGTAAACCAAGGATTTCAATGTAATAAATGTGGAAAAAAATCAAAAAATAAAATAGGCATCACAATCCCACGAGCAATTTCAAAGAAAATGTACATCCCATCGGTTTCTGCACACAGACATCTAACAAAACCAATTCAGAGATTTGATAAAATAAATCAAAAAAATCATTTTGATGAGAAAATTCAATGGTGCTCCAAATTTTAGGAATAGAATATAGCGGGGAGTAGATTTGAACTACTGATTTTCGGGTTATGAGCCCGACGGGATGACCTGACTTCCCCACCCCGCTGAACAAAAATCTCTAATGAGGTATATACGCGTTTCAAATTCGGAAATGAATAAAAGTATTCTCAAGGATTTGTGATTGTGGATAAAAGAATAAGAATTGGTGGAATAATTGCCGCTCTAATTTTTTCAGCTGTGATTTTAACATCCCCTTCAGATCCACCACCAATTCCAGAGCCAGTAACAACTGAACAACCAAACCAGTCCGTTGAAATTCTTGCCACTAACCTTGAAAAACCATGGGCTATTGATTTTTCAGATGACAGAATTTTCATAACTGAGAAAGTTGGGAAGATTCGAATTATTGAATCAAATAAATTGCTAGATGAGCCATTAATTTCAGTTCGAGCAGCTAATGTATTTGGAGGTGGACTATTAGGAATTACTTTACATCCGGATTTTTCTGACAATAATCTACTCTATGCATATTATACATATGAAAACGATGGAAAACTCTGGAATAAAATTATTCAAATAAAAGAAATGAACAACGAAATTGTTGATGTTATAACAATCCTAGATAAAATCCCTGGATCATCATTTAGTAATGGCGGTGTTATTAAATTTGGTCCAGACGAAAAGCTATACGTTGGAACTGGCTCAATTTCTGATTCATCACACGAACCACAGAATTTAGATTCTCTCGCAGGAAAAATCCTACGATTAAATGATGATGGTTCAATTCCACAGGATAATCCATTTGAAGATTCAATTGTCTATTCATATGGACACAGAAATCTAACAGGACTAGCTTGGGATTCACTTGGTCAAATGTATGCAAGTGAAGCGGGACCAACAAAAAATGATGAGGTAAATCGAATTTATGCGGGATCTAATTATGGTTGGCCTGACGTCCAATGCTTCACTGACAATCAAAGTTACGAGAACCCAGTCAAATGTTTTGATCCAGGAATTGAACCTGGAGGAATTATTTTTTACTCTGGGGATAAATTAGAATTAGGAAACCAAATGATTTTAGCGTCACAGAAATCCACAAATCTCTTTAAAGTACAGATTGATGAAGATAACATTGATCTGGATACTATCATGACTGGAATAGGCAGAATTAGAGATGTAGGACAGAGCCCTGATGGATTTATCTATGTAATAACTTCAAATACAGATGGAAAAGGATTTCCAGATCAATATGACGACAAATTATTGAGGATATTAAGATAAAATGACTGAATCTTCAATTCCAAAGTTCTTTGAAAAAAACATCAAAGAGAAACTTAACATTATTGCTGATTTTGCCAATATTTCTGAAAATGAAATAAAAATTCTTGAGGATGTAACTGGCGGTTTAGATTTTGAAAATGCAAACAAAATGATTGAAAATGCAATTGGAACTTTTGCATTACCACTTGGAATAGCAACAAATTTTCGAATAAACGAAAAAGACTATCTTATTCCAATGGTGATCGAGGAGCCATCTGTAGTTGCTGCTGCATCGAAAGCTGCAAAAATTGCTAGGAAAAATGGTGGTTTCAAAACTGAGAGTGAGGGAAATTATAGTATTGGTCAGATTCAAGTTTTGGACGTAGATATACAAGACGCAATATCAAAAATCATCTCTGGTACCCAAGAAATAATTGAGTTGGCTAATTCGAAAAGTGACACACTTTCAAAACTTGGAAAAGGTGTAAAAGAAATTTCATGTAAGGAAATCCCAACACCTTCAGGTTCTATGTTAATTGTTGAATTGATGATTGATGTAGCGGATGCAATGGGAGCAAATGTAACTAATACAATGTGTGAGGCAGTTGCACCTTTGATTGAAAAATTAAGCGGTGGAAGAACTCTATTGCGCATATTATCAAACTACTCAACTAAAAGAATGGTAAGCGCAACAGGAACTTTTGACAAGGATGAAATTGGTGGTGAAAAAGTAGTAGATGATATAATATCTGCATTTGAATTTGCTGACAATGATGTTTATCGTGCTGTAACACATAACAAAGGTGTCATGAATGGAACAATCTCAGTTGCTAATGCAACAGGTCAAGACAGTAGAGCAATTGAAGCGGCAGCTCATGCGTTTGCTTCAAGAACTGGTAAATATCGCTCATTAACAGAATGGAAAAAAGATGATAATGGAAATCTAACTGGAAAATTTGAGTTACCACTATCTGTTGGAATTGTGGGTGGTGTGACTAACAGTCATCCAATCGCTAAAATTTGTACAAAAGTACTGAATGTTTCTTCAGCAAACGAACTTGCAGGCGTGATGGCTGTAACTGGACTTGCACAAAACTTTGCAGCCATGCGTGCACTTGCTACTGAAGGTATTCAAAAAGGTCACATGAAACTTCACGCACGAAAACAGGATTGACAATTATTAACAAATTCAGTTTATATAACCTAG